>JAZNTF010000120.1:0-5520 GCA_045591625.1 Candidatus Fimenecus sp. | reverse complement strand
TCTGCGAAGCAGAAGCACCGACCGAACCGGTAGGTGAGATTTACCTGCCCCTACATTTACAATCATATTGGTTAACATTTATAATCAGCGTCGCAGACCCAACATTTTGCACTTATAATTATCTCGACAAATTATAATTTGTCGAAACTAAAACATTGTGCCCTTATTCTGCTGTATATTCTCTTACTCTCAATGGAATTTGGATTTCCTCGCAAAGTTTTTTACAATCCTCAATATCTTCCTTGCTGATTATATCAACAACAGTGAGTTTTGTGGGGATTCCGTATTCCTTACATTCCTTTGCAAACTTCAGCATTGAATCGAATGATTTTTCACCGAATGATGGCTTTGTGATTTCGTTGTATTTTTCCTTTGTGGGAGCATTGAGGCTTATTGAAACAGAGTCAATAACCTTGCATATTTCCTTTGCAGTTTCACGCTTATTAATAAGGTCAGAAAGTCCGTTTGTATTAAGACGGATGCTGATTCCCTTGCTCTTTAAATACTTACAAGCTTCAAGAAGATTATTCAATGCGCAGGTAGGTTCACCATAACCACAGATGATGATGGAATTGTTGTATTTAGTAAAATCAAAGTTGTCGATTTCAGCCTTAATTTCGTCAATTGATGGGCTATGCTCAAACCATAAAGTTGTTGCTTCACCAACGCTGTCACCATTGTTTCTTATACAGAATGTGCATCTGCAAGGACAAGCATTTGTGATGTTGAGATAAGCCTGATTTTCAAAAGTATAAACTATATCAGCCATTTTTAAACTCCTTTAGAGATTTTTGATTTAAGATTAATTTTATCGGTTGCTTTTGCAATAATAACAAAAATAATTCCGCTTGCAACAGCCTGAATCGTGTTACCGAGCAATGAAAGTGTTGCCGATGCCACAGAATAGAGAATACATTCCGTCACAAAGTAACCGAGAATTGTAATAATGCCTGAAACAAGAGCCATTAAAACGGTGTATTTTGACAGGCTTTTGCTTGACTTGTATTTTCTGCAAACAAGGGCAAAGGGGAGTGCGTTCAGCATTTTAATAATCATTGTTGGAATTGCCCAGATTGCATAGCCTGAAAGTATGTCTGCTAAAGCACCACCCAAGCCACCTGCAATAAGACAGTAGGGGAATGGAAGAATACACGCAGAAAGATAAACAAAGCAGTCACCTAAATGAATGTAGCCCTCACCAAGTCCTGTTGAGAATTTTATCACGCTTGTTGCAATTAATATGATTGCTGTAAAAATCCCAGTGTATGTAATTTTTAAAAGTGATTTTTTATTTCGCATTAATAAGCATCTCCAAACACTTCTGGAAATTCACTCCGTCAGGCTCATAATCGAGAGTAGTGGGAGTATTGATTATTGAACAATAAATAAAATCTGTTGCAAGGGTAACTGCATCAAAGACACTCATTCCTATTGTAATTCCACCACAGACAATGCTTGAAAAAATGTCACCAGTGCCCGAGTAACTACCACCTAAAAGCTCTGAAAATACAATACTTGAGCCTGATTTTTCGACAATAAGATTTGAAATTTCAGTATCTGATTTTATGCCTGTAACTATTACTGTTTTTGTTGTTTCAGATAAAAGCGTTGAGGCTAACTCACTAATACATTCCGGATGTTTAATTACTTCCTTGTAATCAGCACCGCAAAGAATACATAATTCCGTAAGGTTAGGCGTAATGACGTTTGCCTTTTCAGTAAGGCTCTTTACCTTTTCACAAAGTGCATCGTTATATGTGTCATAAAGCACGCCACTGTCACCCATTACAGGGTCAACAAAAACAAGAGTGCTTTCATCCTTGAAATTCCCGATAAAATCAAGAATAATATCAACCTGTCGGTCACTTGCAAGATATCCCGTAAGAATAGCATCAAAGTGAACATTCTGCTTTTTCCATACATCAATGTAAGGTGCCATATTTTCGGTGAAATCAACACTGTAAAAATCATCATATCCTGTCTGATTTGAAAGGATTGCAGTGGGTATAGGGTTGCACTCGAGTCCGAGAGCAGAAATTATGGGAAGTGACACAGTAAGGGAACATTTTCCAAAACCGGAAATATCATTTATTACTGCTATATTTTTCAACCTTGTCACCTCTTGCATTTTCATTTTAATGGATATATAATAATATAAAAGTGTCTTTATTAAAATACACAAAAACAACAATTTTTAAGGGGTCAATTTAAGATGGAAAACCGAAAATTGTATATGCAGATTTATGATTATTACAAAGAATTGATTGAAACAGGAAAAATGCCCGAGGGTACCCGACTTCCGTCAATCCGTAGGTGTGCCGAAGAGAGAAATGTAAGTAAAACAACTGTTGAATCAGCTTATATGTGCCTTTGTGACGATGGTTATGTTCTGCCTAAAAATCAAAGCGGATACTATGTTTCTCATCGAGGAAATCTAATCCTCAAACAAGAAATCAGGAATGAAAAAGCCAATCAGAAAACAGAAGCTATTTATGATTTTGCTTCATCAGGTGTTGATGCTGAAAGCTTTAATATGGACATCTGGCGCAGATATCTGAAAAGCGCTTTGCGACAGGGTGAACGACTGCTTTTCTACGGTGACCCTCAAGGAGAATATGACCTGCGATGTGAAATTGCTAAATATGCAAGAGAAACGAGAAACTGTGTTTGTACTGAGGAAAATATCGTCATTGGTGCAGGTGTGCAGACTCTTCTTAATATCCTTTGTCCTCTTATAAAGAGCAAGAAAACCGTCTGTTTTGATGACCTGTCTTATCGGCAAGGTACCGCCATATTTTCAGATTACGGTTTTAAGGTCAATGATAACAGAGATATTTCCAATGTTATTTACACATCACCGTCATACTCAACTCGTTGGGGTGATGTTATGAGCGTCAAGGATAGATTTAATTTGACCGAATATGCAAGGAAGAATAACAAGCTGATAATTGAGGATGACTATGGGAGCGAATTCCGTTATTTTAACCGACCGACTCCCTCACTTCAGGGTCTTGACCGAGGTGAAAACACGGTGTATCTGGGAACATTTTCAAAGCTTTTGCTACCATCAATCAGAATAAGTTTTATGATTCTGCCACAGAGCCTTACAAATCAGTATAAAAAGAAAAAGAATTTGTATAATCAGACTGTTTCAAAGGCTGACCAGATAGCGCTCTGCAGTTATATCCGTGACGGACATCTTAATTCTCAGATACGAAAGTCAAGAAAGCTTTATTCTCAGAAATCAAAAATACTGACCGATTTGCTTGTGGAGAATTTTCAGGATGATGTGCAGATTTTAAGAACAAATTCGCCTCTTTATGTCCGTTGCAGATTCAATAAAAAATGTTCTGCAAAAGAGCTTTGCGAAAAGGCAGAGAATCACGGAATTTTGTTAATTCCCGCTAACACTGAAGATGATGTACCCGAAATAGCCTTTTCCCTTGCTACAGTGGGGCAGAATAGCCTTTCGGACAGCGTTGAGGTGCTTAAAAAAGTGGTGCGAAATAGTTAATAAATACAAAAGAAACCTGTATTTTATGTGCTAAATGCCAATATTACCTATAATAGTATAAAAAATTCAAAAAAGTGATAGACATTTCAGGTTTACTTTGTTATAATTTTAACATGTACTGTTATGTAATATCGACAGTATTAAATCAATTAATGAGGGTGGATTTTTAAATTCACCATAATCAAAAAAAGGAGGAATTTCCAAAATGCTCAAAAAAATAAGTTCCATTCCATTTTCAGGAACACCAGAGCAAGAGGAACAGCTCAAGGCTGTCATTGAAAAGAATAAGGATGACAAGAGTATGCTTATGCATGTAATGCAGGAAGCACAGGGTATCTACGGTTACCTTCCTTATGAAGTTCAGGTTATGATTGCAGAGGGTATGGATGTTCCGCTTGAAAAGGTTTATGGAGTATCAACATTCTACGCACAGTTCTCACTTTCTCCAAAGGGTAAGTACAACATTTCAGTTTGTCTTGGTACAGCTTGTTATGTTAAGGGTGCTCAGGACCTTGTTGACAAGATTACAGAAAAGCTTGGTATCGGTCCGGATGAATGCACAGAAGACGGTAAATTCTCACTCGAGGCTTGTCGTTGTATCGGTGCTTGCGGCCTTGCTCCTGTTCTTACAGTAAATGATGAAGTTTACGGTAAGCTTGTAGGTGACGACATCCCTGGTATCCTTGAAAAATACATGGCATAATGAGAGAACTATCTCTTAATATTTTAGACATTGCTCAGAACTCAATAACAGCAGGTGCTTCACTTATTACGATTGAGGTTAGTGAAAACACTATCCTACATACCTTGCTTATCGGTATTTACGATAATGGTAAGGGAATGAGTGAGGAGCAGGTGAGAAGTGTTATTGACCCATTCTTTACAACAAGAACAACCAGAAAGGTTGGTATGGGTATTCCGCTTTTCAAAATGGCTGCTGAACAAACGGGTGGAGGACTTGAAATCGAGTCGGAGTTGGGCGTTGGTACAAGTGTCCGTGCAAATTTTAAAACGGACAGCGTTGACTTTACACCACTTGGTGATATTGCTTCAACTGTACAGATGCTCATAACAATGAATACTGACCGTGACTTTTTGTACAAGCATTCAGTTGACGGTAAGGATTTTGTTGCTGACACTCGTGAAATTAAGGCAATTCTCGGCGATGTCCCGCTTGATACCTATGAGGTTTCACAGTGGATACTTGAATTTATAAAAGAAAACACGGAGGTGCTCTATAAATGAAAACTCTTGCAGAGCTTATGGCTATTAAAGAAGCAACACAGCAAAAGATGACTGTTCGTGAAGATACAGGCGATGATGCAATCCGTATCGTTGTTGGTATGGCTACTTGCGGTATTGCAGCAGGTGCTCGTCCGGTGCTTAATGCTTTTGTTGATGAAGTTGCAAAAAGAAATCTTAAGGGTGTTACAGTTTCACAGACAGGTTGTATCGGTATGTGCCAGTATGAACCTATTGTTGAAGTTATCCAGCCGGGTAAAGATAAAGTAACATATGTAAAAATGACTGCTGATAAAGTAGCAAAGGTTGTTAATGACCACATCGTTAACGGTAACCCTGTTGCTGAATATACAGTTAAATAAGGAGGAAACATAATGTATCGTTCACACGTACTTGTTTGCGGCGGTACCGGTTGTACCTCTTCAAACAGCCAGGCAATTATTGAAGCTCTTGAAGCTCAGATTGCTGAAAAAGGATTAAGTGAAGAAATCAAGGTTATCAGAACAGGTTGTTTTGGTCTTTGTGCTCTTGGTCCAATTATGATTGTTTATCCTGAAGGAAGCTTCTATTCACAGGTTCAGGTTGATGATATTCCTGAAATCGTTGAAGAACACCTTCTCAAAGGTAGAATTGTTACAAGACTTCTCTATGATGAGACTGTAACAGACACAGAAATCAAATCTCTTAACGAAACAAACTTCTATGCTAAGCAGGAACGTGTTGCTCTTCGTAACTGTGGTGTTATTGACCCTGAAAATATCGAT
>JAZNTF010000119.1:0-3720 GCA_045591625.1 Candidatus Fimenecus sp. | reverse complement strand
GAATGTTTATGAGAATTACTGAAAAATTAATGGTTAAGGACCAACTCATTTCCTTTGAGGTTTTTCCTCCAAAAACAGATTCAGCATTTGAAAGCATCGAATGGTCTGTAAGGGAATTAGCTGCGTATAATCCTGATTTTATGAGTGTTACATATGGTGCAGGTGGTGGCACAAGTCAATATACAACTAAAATTGCATCTCTTATTAAAAATCGACTTGATACAACAGCATTGGCACACTTAACTTGTGCATCAACACCAAAGGATAAAATCAAGGAAATTCTCGATACATTAAAGGAAAATCATATTGATAACATCCTTGCTATGCGTGGTGACATTCCAAAAGATTTCGTAAAACCCGAAGGGGAGTATTATACTTACGCGTCAGATTTAGTGTCAAAAATAAAAGAGTATGGATATTTTGATATTGGTGGTGCTTGTTATCCTGAATGTCACCCTGAATGTGACAGCCTTGACCGGGATATTGACCACTTAAAGCTCAAAGTTGATAGTGGCGTTGATTTTCTTATAACACAGCTTTTTTATGACAATGACATCTTTTATTCATTTATAGATAAAGTCCGTAAAAAAGGCATTTACGCACCTGTTTTCGCAGGAATAATGCCGATTACCAATATAAAACAGATTGACAGAATTATTTCACTTTCAGGAACAAAATTACCAAATGAAGTTTCAGAATTTTTGGATAAATATAAAGATAGTCCTGAAGATTTAGAAAAAGCTGGACTGGATTTTGCAATAAAGCAAATCAATGATTTACTCGAAAACGGTGTGAATGGAATTCATATTTATACAATGAATAAGCCATATGTTGCAAGAACCGTATTAAAGGGGATTACAAGATAATTTATGTTCGGATATGTGACTATCAATAAACCTGAACTTAAAATCAAAGAATACCAAGCATATAAAGGTGTTTATTGCACTCTTTGTAAAGAAATGGGTAAGGAATACGGACTTTTGTCACGATTCCTTTTAAGCTATGACGGTGCATTTTATGTGATGTATAAGCTTGGTCTATCGCAGGATAAAATTAATGTTTCAAATTCCCGTTGTTCATTTAATCCTTGCAAAAAGTGTATGAAAATCACTTGTGAAAGTAATGTGTATAAGCTTGCTTGTGCCATTACCGTAATTTTGGCATATTTTAAATTAGTGGATAATCTTCACGACAGCAAAATTTTCAAAAAGTTGATTTTATATAGTTTATATCCATATTTTTCATTACTTTGCAAAAAAGCAAAGAAAAAATATCCCTATATATATGAAGTTGTCAGTAAGGGCATGAGTGAACAATTTGAAATGGAAAAAGATGAAAAGATTTCCCTTGATAAATCTGCTCATCCCACAGCTAAAATATTAGGAGAATTGTTTTCCTATGGCGAAACAGAAGAAAACAAAGAACTGACAGAGAAATTTGGTTATCAGTTGGGTAGGGTCGTGTATTATCTTGATGCTTTTGATGATTATGAAAATGACATTAAAACAAACTCCTTTAATCCATTCAAAAATTCGAATAATCTTATTGATGATGCAACAAGGTCAGTAAATATGTCTGTTGGAGTTTTAACTGATATTTTAAAAGAGCAGAAAATCAATTGTTTTACTGAGATAATTGAAAATATTATATATGATGGATTAAATCTTCAGTTAGAACGAATTATTGAAAAGAGCAGAGGTGATGATGTTGCATAATCCATACGAGTTTCTTGGTGTTTCATCAAGTGCAACCGAAAAAGAAGTTGTAGAGGCATATAAAAGAATTGGCAGAGAAATCACTCTTTCTGAAGAGCCTGAAGATATAAAAACACAAAAAATGAATGAGCTTGATAATGCTTATGACTCGATTATTAATGAATTACGTGGTACATCATCATATTCATCCGGCACAAATCAACAAACACATAACTATAATAATTCTCAATTTGAAGATATAAGACAACGTATTAATTCTGGAAGAATTGAAGATGCAGAAATGTTGTTAAACGGAATTCCGCAACAGTTGCGAAATGCTGAATGGTATTATCTTAAAGGTGTTATTCATCAACGTCGTGGTTGGCTGAATGAAGCTTACAACTGTTTTGAAAATGCTTGTACAATGGACCCTTCAAATCAGGAATACGCTGCAGCATACAATGCTCTTAATAATAACGCACGAGGTGGGTACAGAACATCAAGAAAATCAGGTGGCGGTGGAATCTGTGCATTATGCTCCGGTCTTATTTGTGCAAATTTATGTTGCGAGTGTTGTTGTAAGGATTAGGTTGTTGGAATATGAATAGTAAAAAAGCACTTGCGTTCAAAGTTTCGCTTGGCGGAATTATAACTGCATTGTCCATTGTCCTTATGATGCTGGCAGGTATAACATCAAGCCTTGTTTATGCAATTCCGATGATAACCGGATTATTTCTTATGGTGCTGGTCATTGAATTTGGCAGGGGATTTACAACATTTGTTTATGTGTCTGTTTCTATTATTTCAATTTTACTTTTAGGAAATAAAGAAGCAGCCATAATGTATATAGCGTTTTTTGGATATTACCCAATAATTAAAAGTGTTTTTGAAAAACATTTCAAAGGAATTATATGTTGGTTATTTAAATATGTTTTATTCAATATCTCCATGATTGCATTTTACTTTGTATCCACAAAGATTTTTATGATATCTTACGAGGATATAGAGTCATTTTCAAAATACGCAATCTGGGTATTGTTATTAGCCGGAAATATCCTGTTTTTAATGTATGATATTTTATTGACTAGACTTGTAACAATTTATTTATATAAATGGCAAAAAAAGATTAAAAGGGTGTTTAAATAGAATGGGAAAGCATAACTCTGACGGGTACAAAAATGAAATCAATAAAAAGTATCCTGTAGAGGATAAAGTGTTTAAAGATAAAAGTAAACAACAAAAAAACATACACGAAGGTCATCGTGACAGGTTGCGTCAAAGATTTTTAGATGAAGGTCTTGATAACTTTCAGGACCATAATGTTTTGGAATTATTGCTTTTTTATTCTATACCCATGAAAGACACAAACGAAGAAGCTCATAATTTAATCAATACTTTTGGTTCACTTTCCGGTGTTTTTGATGCGAGTTTTGAAGAATTATGTAGTGTTAAAGGAGTCGGTGAGCGTTCAGCTACTTTGATAAAGCTTATGCCTGAGCTTTTCAAAAAGTATGAAGTTGATAAGCTAAGCACAGATGATGTTATACTTAACACAAGTGACCTTGTGGCGAAATTTGCCTCAACATATTATAGGGGTGTAACTCATGAACAGTTGTACCTTATGTGCCTTGATTCAAATTGTAGACTGCTTGAATTCAGTTTAATCAGTGAAGGAACAATTAATGCATCTCCTATGAATGTTCGTAAAATAGTAAAAGTTTCACTTGATAATAATAGTTCTAATCTTATCTTGATTCATAATCATCCTTCGGGTGTTGTCGCACCATCAAGAAGTGATGTTGATGCAACTATAAGAATGGTTGACCTTTTGTCAAAGGTTGGTATGAAACTGAGTGACCATATAATTATCGGACATGGAGATGACTATTTTTCATTCAGAAAAAGTGATAAATGGAAAAGAATATTTTAAATAAAATTAATATTGACTCTTGACATTCTATGCTTAATTTCATATAATAACAAGGTCATATAAATGTCGGTGTGATGAAATTTGCAGATCTGCTGG
>JAZNTF010000118.1:0-3618 GCA_045591625.1 Candidatus Fimenecus sp. | reverse complement strand
AGACTTCTCATATTTATCTTCCTTATTACTTAGCACCATTTACTTCAAGGTACTTTTTAATTCTTTCAACATTTTCAAGGTTTTTATCATCTTCTTCAAGGTATTCAATAATATCATAAACATCAACTACTGAATATACAGGGAAGCCGAACTGTTCTTCAATTTCCTGCATTGCACCTTTTTCAGACTGACCCTTTTCTTTACGGTCAACCATAATGAATGTAGCAATAACCTTTGCATTATCAAGGTTACCAAGGATTTCCATTGATTCACGGATAGCAGTACCGGCTGTAATTACATCTTCAATAATAACGATTTCTTCACCTGCCTGTGGAACGTATCCAACAAATGTACCGCCTTCACCATGATCCTTTACTTCCTTACGATTAAAGAAGAAAGGAACATTAAGACCATTCTTTGAAAGTGCTACCGCAGCTGAAATTGAAAGTGAAATTCCTTTATATGCAGGTCCGTAAAGAACAGCTTCCTTCTTACCAAGCTTATCAAAATAAGCTTTTGCATAGAATTCACCCATCTTTGTAATCTGATCACCTGTTTTAATCATTCCTGCATTAACAAAATAAGGAATTTTTCTACCACTCTTAGCAGTAAAATCACCAAATTTAAGAACGCCTGCACCTTCTAAAAACTGTATAAACTCTCTTTTATATGCTTCCATTGTTATTCTCCTCTATTAATCACAAAATTCTGCAACGCATCTTTCATATGCAGCAACAGGGTCTGCAGCAGCAGTAATCGGTCTGCCGACAACAATATAGTCAGAACCAGCTTCCTTTGCCTTTTCAGGTGTCATAACACGAACCTGGTCACCGATATCTCCGTCAGCAAAACGAATACCCGGAGTAACAGTTACGAAATCTTTACCGCATCTGTTGTGAACCTTATCAGCTTCAAGTGGAGAACAAACAACACCGTCAAGTCCTGCAATTTTTGCGTTGTTTGCATAATGCATAACAACCTCATCAATAGGTTCTTTGATAAGCAAGTCTCTTTCCATAACTTCCTGACTTGTTGATGTAAGCTGTGTAACAGCAATAAGCATTGGTCTTGTTCCATCAGGACGAGTAAGCCCTTCAAGAGCACCTTCCATCATTGGAATAGCTCCACCGGCATGAAGATTTGTCATATCAACATCAAGATTAGAAAGAACAGCCATTGATTTCTTAACTGTATTAGGAATATCATGAAGCTTTAAATCAAGGAAAATCTTATGACCTCTTGCCTTAATTTCTTTTACAATTGATGGACCTTCTGAATAATAAAGTTCCATACCGATTTTTACAAATGGTTTTCTGCCTGTAAATTTATCAAGGAAATTCATAACATCCTCTTTACTCGCAAAGTCACAAGCAATAATTACGTCCTTACCCATTAGTGTGCGCCTCCTATAATTTCATTTATATCTTTAACATTTAATTTAGCAAGTTCATTTGGTAATTCTTCAATAATTGTTTTACATGCAAACGGGTCAACAAGGTTTGCTGCACCAACCTGAACAGCAGTTGCTCCTGCCATCATGAGCTCAATTACATCCTTGGCAGTTGAAACACCACCCATGCCGATAATCGGAATTTTAACCGCATCGTAAACCTGATAAACCATTCTTACAGCAACAGGGAAAATTGCAGAACCTGAAAAGCCACCCATCTTATTTGCAACTACTGGTTGACGACGTTTAATGTCAATTCTCATACCAAGTAATGTATTGATAAGACTGATACCATCTGCACCTGCAGATTCAGCAGCTTTTGCAATAGAAACAATATCCGTTACATTTGGTGAAAGCTTAATGATAATCGGCTTAGTTGTTACTGCTTTAACTGCCTTTACAACCTTTTCAACAGCGGCCGGTTCTGTACCAAAACTCATACCACCATTATGAACATTCGGACAAGATACATTAACTTCAATCCAACCAACCTGTTCACATTCATTAATTTTTTCGCATGTATATGCATATTCATCAACCGAAAAACCACTTACATTTGCCATAACAGGCTTATTGAACACCTTTGCAAGCTTTGGTAATTCTTCACTGATTACTTTTTCAACACCGGGATTCTGAAGACCGACTGAATTAATCATACCGGCACTACATTCAGCAATTCTTGGTGTTGGGTTACCAAAACGTGGTTTTTTTGTAGTGCCTTTAAATGAAAAAGTGCCAAGAATATTGATGTCATAAAGTTCTGCAAACTCATAACCAAAACCATATGTACCACTTGCAGGAATAATCGGATTATCAATCTCAATTCCGAGAAGATTTACTTTTGTGTTCACCATATGATTTCCTCTCTTTCAAGTACAGGACCATCTTTACAAATTCTCTTGTTACCATATTTTGTCTTGCATGAACAACCCATACAAGCACCAAAACCGCATCCCATTCTTTCTTCAAAGCTATATTGTCCACTAGTCAAAGCAGTTGCCTCAATAGCTTTAAACATTGGCATAGGACCACAAGTGTAAAAATAACTATATGCCGTTTCCTTAAGTGCATCTGTAACAAAGCCCTTGATTCCGTATGAACCGTCAACTGTTGTTACTTTTACTGTAGCTCCAAGTTTCTTGAATTCATCTTCATAAAAGATTTCATCCTTTTTATTGAAACCAAGAATAACAGTAGTGTTTTTACCTTCTGAAATAAGTTTTTTACAAAGATTGTACATTGGTGGTACACCAACACCACCGCCGATAAGTACTGGCTTGTCCATCGATTTTGATGTATCAAAACCGTTCCCAAGTCCACAAAGAACATCAAGAACTTCACCTGAGTTCATTTTGCTCATTACTTCTGTACCGCTACCTACAACCTTATAAATAATTGTAATTGTACTATCATCATAATCGCAGATTGAAATTGGTCTGCGAAGATAAAAACCATCAAGTTTGATGTTAATAAACTGACCGGGTGCAGTAATTGATGATGTATCACCCTTAAGTACCATTTCATAGATACTGTCTGTCAGTTGTTTATTACTGATAATTTCATAAATACCTTGGTACATTTATTTAGCCTCCCAAACAATTTTACCATTACAAATTGTCATATTACATTTACCGTAAACATTCATTCCTTCAAACGGAGTACTTTTGCCCATAGAAAGGAAATCATCTGGGTTTACAGTATATTTATTATTTAAATCAAATATTGTTAAATCAGCTGGTTTACCAATTTCAATTGAACTACCTATACCAAATCTCTTATTTGCATTTACCGAAAGTAATTCAACAAGTTTTTCAAGAGATATGATACCTGTTTTAACAAAATGAGTGTACATTACAGGGAATGCAGTTTCAATTCCAACAACACCCATATTGCTCTTTTCAAGACCTTTAGATTTTTCTTCAGCACTATGTGGGGCATGGTCAGTTGCAATCATATCAATTGTACCGTCAAGAACGCCTTGAATAAGTGCTTCTTTATCACTCTCATCACGAAGTGGCGGATTCATTTTAAAACGACCATGTTCCTGTAAATCCTTATCGGAAAGAACAAGATAATGAGGACCTGTTTCACAAGTGATATTAACGCCATCTTTTTTAGCCTGTCGAATAAGCTCAACGCTTTCTTTTGTTGAAATATGGCAAACGTGA
>JAZNTF010000117.1:0-21159 GCA_045591625.1 Candidatus Fimenecus sp. | reverse complement strand
TATAATGCACACTTACGGGCAGGCACAGGTGCGGGTGTCCTGTGGACACCTCTGCGAAGCAGAAGCACCGACCGAACCGGTAGGTGAGATTTACCTGCCCCTACATTTACAATCATATTGGTTAAATATATAATTCTGCATTTACCCGTTAAACTCCGATTTATTTGAAATATAAAAATTTTTCATTAAGTTATAGCCATTTTATAGTTTATTTGTTATAATAGCAGACGGTGAATAAAATGTTTAAGAA
The DNA here is from genome assembly GCA_045591625.1 of Candidatus Fimenecus sp. Taxonomy (GTDB): domain Bacteria; phylum Bacillota; class Clostridia; order Oscillospirales; family Acutalibacteraceae; genus Fimenecus. The sequence goes on along the minus strand of JAZNTF010000117.1, from coordinate 20,909 downwards.
AATTATCAGTATTTTTATAGCTTTTGTTCTTCTTATGACTTGTTTTGCAGGATGTAAGAAAGAGACGGAAGAAGTATATCTTGCTTGTGCTGTTCCCGAAATGCCACGTTATTTTGACCCTCAGGTATCGGAGAGTACTGCGGAAAGAATGGTGGCTGTTAATATTTTTGACGGCTTGTTCAGGCTTGACGAAAATGATGAGGTGCAGAAATGTGCCGTAAAGGATTACAAGGTTTCTGCTGACGGACTTGTATATACCTTCTATCTTAATGAAAATCTGAAATATTTCATTTCAGAAGAAACTCAGGAATTTATTGACGAAAAGGGTGCTTCAATTTCACAAAAAGTAAGAGCACAGGATTTTGCTTTTGCTCTTCGACGCGCAGTGACTGCCGAAACAAATGCGCCTGATTTTCACCTTCTCGGGAATATCAAAAATGCAAAGCTTATACATAATGGTGAGCTTCCTGTTAATGATTTAGGTGTCAGGGCAATCAATGATTATACACTTGAAATTCAGTTGGAAGAAAAAACATCGGATTTCCTTTATGTATTGACACAACCTGTTTCATTTCCTTGTAATGAGGCTTTTTTCAATCTGACAAACGGCAGATACGGACTTGACAAACAGTACATTCTTTCAAACGGCAGTTTTTATCTTTCTGCCATAAAAGATAACGAATCAGTTCGTTTTTCAAAAAGTGAGGATTATTCAGGTGATTTCAAGGCATTGCCTACATCCGTAAGACTTTACGTAAACAGTGATGAGGTCGATATTGCGAAAAAGGTTGACGAAGGGACTTATGATATAGGCTTTTTCACTTCGGACAGTGCCATCAGTGAGTTGGGTAAAAAGACTGCAAAGACAAATCTTACTAATATTTCAACATCACTTATTTTTAATATGAATAAGGCTAAATACAAGAACGTTAACCTTCGAGCAGGGCTTGTTTCTGCTATTGATATGTCGTCTGTGACAAAAAATCCTGCTGAAAATTTCATTTCTTCATATTATAATCTTTCGGGTGGAAATATTGAAAAAATTCCGTTTAACAGCGGAAATGCAAAAGAGTTTATGATATCTGCTTTTGAAGAATTGAAAATAGATAATTTGTCTGTGGAGATTCTCTGTACAGAAAAATATCAGGAAACGGCAAAGGCAATTGTCAACAGCTGGCAGAAAAATATCGGTGTTGAGCTTAACGGAAAATTTTCTGTTGTTGATGAAGAAACCTTCCGTACAAAGATAAAAGCAGGAGAATATGACCTTGCGATTTATCCTTTGGTTGTTGATTCCAACAAAACTGCAGATTTCCTTTCAATTTTCAGGACAGGAAATTCTCAGAATATCTTCGGTTATTCGTCCGAGGAATATGACCTTTTGGTGGATGGAGTTATTTCAGCACCAACAAAGGCAAAGGCTGTTGCTTGTGAGAGCTATCTGCTTAAAAATGCGGTTGTGTTGCCTATACAGTATGAAGATACTGTTATGGCAATCTCCGATGGAGTAAGCGGAATATTCTTTGCGGGAAACAGTACTAATATTTATTTCTATAAAGGGCAGACACAATGAGTTTAAAAAGAAAAGTATACATATTTTTTTCCTGGGCATTGACGCTTCTTATTCTCGGTCTTATATTCAATCTTTCTGCGCAGGATGCAGAGGAGTCGAAGGAATTAAGTGACTCTCTGGTAAGCAAAATTCTTCAGTGGCTTCAGGTGTATATCGACGGAGAAGTGATTCGTAAATTTGCACATATGCTTGAGTTTGCTGCTTTGTCATTCAGTCTTGACAACAGCATTTCCGCTACATGGAAAACTAAAAATTCAAATTTAATGGCGTTTGCCATAACGGTGCTTTGTGCAGCCGGGGACGAAATTCATCAGATTTTTGTGCCGGGCAGAGCATTTCAGACAACTGATATTTTAGTTGATAGTCTTGGTGCTTTGCTGGGTATACTCGCCTGGATAGTTTTGTTGAAAATTATATATAAAATAGGGAAAAGAGGAAATAAAGATGGCAGTATTGAAGCCGTTTAAGGCAGTAAGACCTAAGGATGAATATGCATCATCAGTGGGCGCATTACCTTATGATGTAATGAATTCAGAGGAAGCAAGAGAGATGGTAAAGGACAAACCTTATTCATTCTTGCATGTTGATAAAGCAGAGGTTGACTTACCACAGGGTATTGATATCTATTCAGCAGAAGTTTACGAAAAGGCAAAGGAAAATTTTGATGCTTTAAGTGAAAAGGGTATCTGCAAACAGGACGAAAAGCCAATGCTTTATGTTTATCGTCAGATTATGAACGGTCGTGAGCAGACAGGTATTGTCGGTTGCACTTCTGTTGATGATTATATTAATAATGTAATCAAAAAGCACGAATTTACAAGAGCAGATAAGGAGGCAGACAGAATCCGTCACGTTGATACTCTTGATGCTAACACAGGTCCTATCTTCCTTACTCACAGAGAAAACAAGACAGTTTCCGATATTACAGAAAACTGGAAGAATACTCATACACCTTGCTATGATTTTGTAAGTGATGACGGTGTATCACAGACTGTATGGGTAATTGATGACGATGCTGTTATTGATACTCTTGTAAAGGAATTTGCCGGAATCGATTATCTTTATATTGCCGACGGTCACCACAGATGTGCTTCTGCAGTCCGTGTTGGTGAAAAAAGACGTGGTGAGGGCGAATATGATAAGAATGCTGAATTCAATTTCTTCCTTTCAGTGATTTTTCCTTGTGACCAGTTGAAGATTATGGACTATAACCGAGTTATTGCAGACCTTAACGGAAATACAAGTGAAGAATTTATTGCAAAAATGAGTGAAAAATTTGTAGTTGAAGAAGCAAATGAAAGCCCATATTCACCAAAGGAAAGACATACATTCGGTATGTACCTTGATGAAAAATGGTATAAGGTTACTGCAAAGTCAGATTTCATTAACGAAAATGACCCTGTTGAATGTCTTGATGTTTCAATTCTTCAGAATAATCTTATCACACCGATTTTAGGTATCGAAGACCCGAGAACTGATAAGAGAATCGACTTTGTTGGTGGTATACGAGGACTCGGTGAGCTTGAACGAAGATGTAAAGAAGGTATGAAATTAGCATTCGCAATGTATCCTACATCATTGAATGAATTAATGAATATTGCGGACGCAGGAAAGGTTATGCCACCAAAATCAACATGGTTTGAACCAAAGTTGTTGTCAGGATTGTTTATCCACAAATTGTCATAAGAATATAAATAAAACATCGGCGGAATTACTTCCGCTGATTTTTTGTCATTTTTATATGTTAAAGTGTACAAAAAATCGTATTTGAATTTGTTAATTTGTGCCAAAGGTAGAAAGTTAAAAATTTAACAATATTTTATTGACTTTGGTCTTTTGTCGTTGTAATATATGTACAAATCAAAGCACAGTTATATGTGCAAAACCAACAAAGAAAAGGCGAATTAAGTTAAAATGACACAGATTTTCAAAAATATGAACCCGATTAATATTATCTCACAAAAGGATGGAGCAAAAAGAACAGCAATTCTGTTTATGAGTATTCTTCTTATGGGCTTTGCAGTTTCGGTTTTTTCCTATTCAGGTATGGGTGTTGACCCGTTTACTGCGCTCAATATGAGCATCAGCGCAAAGTTAGGAATAAGCTTCGGTCTGTTCCAGATGTGTATGAATGGTGCGATTCTTGTTCTCGTTGCATTTACATCAAAAAAGCTTATCAACCTTGGCACAGTTGTCAATATGGTAGGCGTTGGGTATGTGTGTGAATTCTTTACAGGAATTTACGACCAGTTTTTACCTCAGCAGATTTCGTTGGTTGCCAAACTTATCTTTATGGCACTTGGTGTTTTTCTTTTAAGTCTTTCAGCATCACTTTATTTCAACTGCAATCTTGGTGTTTCACCTTATGATGCACTTGGTTTTGTAATGGAAGACAATGTGAAGATTAAATACAAGTGGTGCAGGGTAATCACAGACCTTATTTGTACAGGTATTGCTTTTGCATTGGAAGGTCCAATCGGTATCGGTACTGTTGTTACAGCATTTTGTATGGGTCCGGTAATCGCATTCTGTGATACAAGAATTTCGAAAAAGGTTCTCAATGCAAAATACAGCTTTCTCAGACATTTTACAGTTATCAGATATTATGATTTTACAAATCTGCAGGAAACACGCAGAGTTGGCTAATAACACAAAATATAAAAGACTTTCTCATTGAGAAAGTCTTTTTTTGTTGTCATTATTTAATTGTTGGGTTATCAGGAATTTCCTGAACACCGAATTCTGCTTTGAGTGCCTTGTATTCCTTTTCGGTAATTGTAACAACTGAACCGTGTCGAGGCTTCAGGTGGTCCATAGCAGTAATATCACGATTAACTCTCTTAAAGTTTTCAAAGTCGTCTGTCTGTTGTGTATAGAAATGACCTGTACCGTATTCGTCCATAATCATAACCCATTTATCTGTTCCGTTGATGTTGTACATTGTACTGCCTTCAACACCGTGACCACCAAGAGATACGATTACAGGGTCTTCAGTGTCATAAGGTCCTGTAAGATTCTGTGATTTAACATAGGCAATCTGCTGTGTTTCGTCGTACTTGAAATAAAGGTAATAATAACCGTTATTTTCGTTATAAACTATGTCAGCATCAATACACTGAATACCTTCTTCCCAACGTCCGTAAAGTGGCTTTGGCTCAGTTTCAAATGTCTTGAAGTCCTTTGTGTATGCATAGTAATGACCTGCAATATCGTTTTCTGTGGTTGAGTGTGCCCAGTAAACCATATACATTTCTACTTCTGGGTCCCAGATTGCCTGAGGTGCCCAAGCACGAGTTGTGTTTGCAAATTCACCGCCGAGGTCCCGGATATCAATTATTGTTTCATCGGTCCAGTTAATAAGGTCTTCTGATTTCCATGTAACAAGAGCATGATTTGATGTCCAACCAAGGTTAGCATCCATATCAGTTGCGATAATGTAGTAGCAACCGTCCTGACCTTTAAGGATATATGGGTCACGACAACATTCTGTACCGAGCTTCTGGTTTATAATCGGCTTATTGTCATTAAGCGCCTGGAATCTGTAACCATCAGAGCTTATTGCCATATTGATTCTTTGCTCTTCAACGGAATTACCTGTAAAATAAACAAAGAGGTAAGCATCCTTTCTTGATAAACCGGGATAGGCATAATCGTTGAAAAGGAAGTTAAAAAGATTAAATGCCACCATAACAATGGCAGTAATGTAACGAATAACTGTTAACATAAGCATTCTCCTTTGTACTGTTTCGTATATTGTAACAAAAACAAGAAGTAATGTAAAGAAAAAAGTCATTGGAACACAGTGACGAAACATCTATACATAATGATTCGTATAAAACGGAGTTTGTCGAGCCCCTCAGTCTGCTTCGCAGACAGCTCATTACTCGCCTGCCGGCTCAGACAACACTAATTCGGCATCCACCGGATGCCCGTGCCCCATCAAGTGGGGAGCCTATGTTAGCCTTCCCCCTAGAGGGGAAGGTGTCACCGCAGGTGACGGAAGGGGGGAAGCTCCCCGAGAAATTATAATTTATTTTGCAGGAGGGTAAGGGTCTTTTACATCGGTCAGACCTGCTAAATAATCCATGCTTGTGTTTAATGCTTTTGCAATTTTGATACATTGCTCAAAGGTGTAATATCTTACTCCTCGTTCAATTTTTGAATAATCACTCTGGTCAATTCCCGTCAACATTTGCATTTTTATTTGAGTATAACCTCGTTCTACTCGCAATTCTTTTAATCTGTTCATAATATCACCCAATAATATTATGTCAAATTGACCTATTGACATTAGGGTAAAATTGACCTAAAACATAACTGAATGAACAAGGTGTTTTATGTGATGATAAAAATATTTTTGAAAACCTGCTACCGGATATAATGTGGGCGCATTTTTGGTTGTTCATTCAATGAAAAACTCGGTATTGCTACCGAGTTTTATTTGTTTATTCCGTTTTATATTTCTCTGCTTGAAGATTGAACATATATGCATAAGTTCCGTTCAGATTCATCAATTCTTCGTGACTGCCACTTTCGATAATACGACCTTTTTCCATAACATAAATTCTGTCTGCATTAACTGTTGTGGAAAGTCGATGAGAAATGAATATGACAGTTTTTTGGTCTGCGGCTTCAATCATAGCCTGATTAAGATTATATTCGGCAACCGGGTCAAGGTTTGCGCTCGGCTCGTCGAGAATAACATAAGGACAATCCTTGTAGAACGCTCGTGCAATAGCAGTTTTCTGTGCTTCACCGCCTGACAGCATAACACCATCGTCATCAAATTCTCGTAAAAGCTCTGATTTGATTCCGTTCTTAAGCTCTTTATTGAACCCGCTGTTTTTGAGAGCGTTCTGGACTTTTTCTTCGTCAGGATTAATGTCAAGTGCAACATTTTCACCAAGATTGCATGAGAAAATCTGAAAGTCCTGAAATACTGCTGCAAATCGGTCTCTGTGAGAGTCTACTGTGGCATTTCTGATGTTTTCACCGTCAATGAGTATTTCGCCCTCAGTAGCATCATAAAGCCTTAACAACAAGTTTGTAAGTGTGGTTTTACCTGCACCATTATAACCAACTAATGCAATCTTTTCATAAGGCTTGATTGTAAGATTGATATCCTCAAGCGTAGGCTTGTCATTATTAGGGTAGGTGAATGAAAGATTTTTAATGGTGATTTCCTTCGGTTCGGTTTTTTCTACCTTTACTCCGCCGTTTTTAATCTTGAAATCAGCGTTGAGGAATTCACGGTATTTATCAATCATTTTTCCTTGCTCCGAAAATCGAGCTAATGCCCAAATTGTAAGGAATTGGAATGACATTGCAACAGCATGAGCACCGTTGAAGGTTGCTACAAAATCACCTGCAGAAAGGTCTTCCTTAATAAGCACACAGTAACCGAGATAGAGAGGAAGAATGAACATAAAGCCAAGTCCCTGAACCCCGACCTTTTGTGTGCAGTTAAGGGCTGAAATCTTGTTCCAGTATTTTTTCTGATTATTGATAACATCGTCAGCGGCGTCATTGTATCTGTCAAAGAGAAGGGGAGAAATGTTGTTCATTCGCACTTCCTTGGCATAGTCCTGTAAATAGAAAACACGCTGGAAATAGTCGGCGCGTCTGTGATATTTTGCATTGTCAATTCGTCTTTCCATCATAAGTGTACCGACACGCTTGCTGATAGGAAGAAAAACGCAAATTACCACAAGGATAATCACCAGACACCAAGGGTCAATGGTGAAAAGCACCGAGGAAACTGTTATAAGTGAAATAATATGACCTACATACATTCTCACAAGTCCTAAAAGATTCTGGATATTACCCGAAGATGATTCGATAGTGAGAATGAAATTGTTATAGAATTCGGGATTGTCGTAGGACTCAAGGTCAAGACTTCTTGCCTTGTCATAAAGCTTCTGATTAAGACCGTAATAAAGTCTTTCTCTTTCCATATTCCAATAAAATTCTCTGAATAACCAGGAAATTACCGTGGAAATAATTAAAATAAGCGCAATAACAATAACGGCATAGAAAATTCTTTCGAGATTTGAGCCTTCTGTCACAACATCGATGATGTATTTAACACCGATAACACGAATCAGGTTGTTAGGTAAAATCATCAGAAGTCCCCATACAAATTCACCGATAACTAAAAGGGGAGAGACACTGAAAAGCATTTTTACAAAGAAGAAAATGTTAGAAGGCATTGAGTGAATTGTCTTTTCTTTTTCCTTTTTCTTAAACATTTTCACTCACCTCACTTTCTCCCTTGTAGCTTGATGCCTGGAGTGTGAACATCTTACTGTATTCACCATTTTGTGCCATAAGCTCACTGTGTGAGCCTGATTCAAGAATTGTGCCGTTACCGAGCACATAGATTCTGTCAGAAAGCACTGCGCTGGAAAGTCTGTGTGAAATATAGATAACAGTCTTGTTTTTTGTTACCTCGATTAAGTTTTCGTACATTTTATATTCTGCAATAGGGTCAAGCGCAGAGCTTGGCTCGTCAAGAATTGCAATCTCAAAGTCCCGTGCAAAAAGACGGGCCGCAGAAACCTTCTGATTTTCACCGCCTGAAAGACCCGCACCGTCAATCTCAAATTCACGTGTAAGAACTGTGTCCGCACCATTCGGAAGACTCTGAATTTTCTCCCAAACTCCGCTCTGACGGAGTGCTTTTTCGGCAAGTGCCTTTTCCTCGTCACTACATTCGTGACAAAGAATGTTTTCATTAACCGAAATTGCAAAGTTTTTATAATCCTGAAAAACAGTAGCAAAAGCATTACGAAGTGACGCTACATTATACTCTTTTACATTGATTCCGTTGTAAAGCACTTCACCCTCGTCCGGGTCATAAAAACGTAAAAGCAGTTTAACAAGAGTTGATTTACCTGCCCCATTGATACCAACAACAGCAATAGTTTCACCCTTGTTGATTTTAAAGGATACATTTTTAAGAATATATCTGCTTGTGTCAGGGTACTTGAAGGTGACATTTCTGAATTCAATGCTTTCAAAGCTTTCGGCATCCTTACCGCCATCTGTGATTTTTGGTTCATAGTCAAAGAAATCACGCAGATTCTGAAAATACAACGCCATCTGTGAAAGCTCGTCAAAGCCCTCGGCAATTGCCATTGTAGAATCACGAACCGAGTTGATTGATGAAAGTACAACGGAAAAGTCCGATATTGAGAGTGCTTTTGTGAAAATAAACTGATATCCTGCAAAGGCGTATGTGCCGATAATAGGTATAAAGTCGCTGAAAAGTGAGCTGAGCATACTGTACAAGAAAAGCTTGGCTCCGTACTTTTTGAGAATTACAACATTAGCATCAATAGCAGCCTTGAAACGACCGATAAGGACAGCGAAAATATTCGATGTTCTCATATCCTTTGAATATTCTTTTAAGAACATTGTACGCTGAATATATGCTTTGATTCTGTTGTTTGTTGTCATTTCCAGGTCGCGCTTATATACAGCCTTGCTTTTATAAATTTCAATAACAAAAACAAGAGTAACAGGTAAAAGGAATAACAAGTACATCGGGTTGATTACGGTAACGGTAGTAACAACACAGATAAGAGCAATAATACCACCGATAATCGCAGCAACGTCCCAACAAATCAGGTCAAAGTAGCTTGATGAAAGAACAAGAGTTGCTCGTTGATATTTGTCGTAAAATTCAGGGTTTTCGTAACAGCTTACATCAAGCTGTACAGCCTTTTGGAATATCTTATTATTAAGCCTTTTAAGCACGATTTTAGTTGAAATAAGCCTTGTTCTTTCCGCAAATGCAGAAATAACATTTACAAGGAAATATACACCGAAGAAAAGTAAAAGATATGTAAAATATGTTTTGAAATCAGCATCACCGTCAATGATGCTCAAAAGAACTTTTAAAAACAGAATATTCTGGACATACATTGACAAAACCTTGTTGGAAATTTCCGTAACAAGATAGCCGATTAAAAGTCTTTTGTCTGCTTCCCATATAAGCTTCAATGCAAACAAAGCATTTTTGAAAATGGGAACTTTGACAGGCTCGTGAAGTTTAATCCACCTCATAAATTTTCTCCTTTTTATATTTTTTAAAATAAAAAAGCCGTAGGTACTTCTACCCACGGTGACGAAATACAATATCCCAAATGATAAAATCAATCGCAAGAACAGGAGTTGTACTGAAGATAGGGGCAGAAAGAGTTGAACGTATTGAGTTTTCTGTTGTTATACCAACGGTTTGTCATTTGATTTCTGCTCCTTTCTTATAATAATAGTTTATTGTGAGTAACTTTGTTTAGGATATCACAGGAGTATTTTGTTGTCAAGAAATTTATGGAAAAAATAAGGCATTAAGGCATAAAAAAATCGCTCTCGAAGAGCGTAATAAACAGATTATTTAAAAATGATTATAAAAATGAAATAACCCTCGGAGTCGATGTTTCTTTACACATCTTTCACTGACTCGGAGGGTTATTTCTGTTCACTCTTGATATCTAACATCTTTTTATTTACCTCTCTTTCTACAGATTTTTTGTCTTCCTGAATTTTGATTTTCAACTCCACTACACTCTCTACAGTCATCAATATTCTCGAAAAGCGAGACCTTTAATGCATCAGAACCTATTTGTCAATTTTGGAAGACCTCTCTCAGTTCTTAAATCTTAAACAACCTTTAGTTTGCAAGCACTTATCTATATAAAAATTATTCATTATTTTGTCCGTGCTGCTTGCTACACTCTATTTATTTTTTAAAACTAAATCTTGTTCAGGTTTTAAGAACCTTTTGTGATTTACCTGTACATTGGAATCACCGTTTCCTTTCTGTGTCTATAATATAACACAGAAAAAAACATTTTTCAATATGTAATTTTGTACAAAGTTGATAGTTTTTATTTATTTAATACGGAGATTTTGTATATTATGACAACTAAACTTTCAAAAAACTATTGACTTTTGCACTTGTATTTGATATTATAAATATGTTGGGCGTCTGAAAAAGACGCCTTTTTTTATTGAAAAACACAATACAATATAATCAATTCTAAATTCTGAATTCTGAATTCTGCATTCTCTCGTATTCTTCATCCGTTATGTGCATAACTGAGCCGTGACGAGGTCGGAGATGGTCGAGGGAGTGTTTTTCTTTGTCAACTTTTGTAAAATGGATTAAATCTGTTGACTCCTGCATAAAATATCCGCCTGATTTGAACTGGTCGGCAATAAGCACATATTTTTCACTGTCAAGAATTTTATATATACAATGACCTTCCAGTGCAGTATCGGCAACGGAAATTTTGTTGTTTTCAGGCTCGGCGTATGGTCCAGAAAGGTTATCGGATATAACATAGCAAATTCCGTCCTGTTTTTCGTCGGCAACAAAAAGATGGAATTTTCCGTTCTTTTCGATTATGTCACCGTCAATGGCAGCCATACCGCTTGTGGGATTGTAAAGAATCTTCGGTTCGGTAGTCAGAGTAACAAAATCCTTTGTGTAAGCATACCAGGGGATAGTGTGCCATCCCTCATCCTCGTTATTGTTAGACCAATAAATCATATATTCCTGTCTTTCCTTATCATATATGACCTGTGGTGCCCATACACGATTTGCAGTTTTTGTTGCTTCAAATTGTGAAAAGTCGACTATTCTCTCATTTCCCCAATGGATAAGGTCAACGCTGTCCCAAATAACCATTGAATTGTTATTTGCCCAACCGTCATAGCAACGCATATCTGTTGCGATAATATGAAAAATTCCGTCCTGACCACGAAAAATATACGGGTCACGACAACATTTTTTGCCAAGAGTTTGTTTGATTACAGGCTCATTGTTATTTAATGCAGTAAAATTGTATCCGTCCTCTGAAACTGCAAAATGTACAGATTCGTTTTCAGGCTCGTTACCTGTGAAGTAACAGAAAAGATATTTTGTCAGCTTCATTTTGATACACTCCGTTTTTTCTTGTTATAGACAATGAAATATGTAACAGTCTGAGCAACAAATGTGATTGCCCATGAGATGGTGTATGAGTGATATAACCATTCAGGTGTGTGAAACTGTGGCAACTGGAAAATTGTGTATATCCAACCGATTCTGAAACCACAAACACCGATAACTGAAATTACCATAGGTGCAAATGATACACCCATACCGCGAAGTCCGCCTCCGGAAACATCCATAAGTCCCAATAAGCAGAAAGGTATGAAAAGGCAACTCATTCTGAGAAGTCCGCTTTCAATAGCCTCAGGTGAGTCGGTAATGTAAATTGAAAGTAATTTCGGACCTAATAAATATACAAGGGTTGATATTGTAATGCCGATTACAAACACACAGCCAAGGCAGATGAGAAAGACTTTTTTTGCTCGTTTGTACTGATTTGCGCCGATATTCTGTCCTGTGAAATTCAGCGTTGTCTGGTGGAATGCGTTAAGAATTACATAAACAAAGCCTTCAATATTGAGTGCAGCTGCATTACCTGACATAACAATTGAGCCGAAGGAATTGATTGATGACTGGATAATAACATTTGAAATTGAAAAAAGTGAGCCCTGAATACCTGCGGGAAGACCAACCTTTATAATCTGCAATATTTCGTCCTTGTAAAATCTTATTTTCGATAAATGGAGCTTACAAGCATCATCTCGCTTTATAAGTGCAAGCATAACAAGAATTGCCGAAATACCCTGTGAAATAGTAGTTGCTAATGCAACACCAGCTACATTAAGATGAAAAACAGTGACAAAAATCACATTGAGCACCACATTTATAACTCCCGCAATTGTAAGAAATACAAGAGGGGACTTTGTGTCACCCGATGCACGAAGAATAGCTGCACAGAAATTGTATATCATCATAAAGATAATTCCTGCAAAGTAAATTTTCATATAAAGTGCAGAAAGGGGAAGTACATCGTCAGGTGTCTTCATCCATATAAGAAAGGTTTCTGAAAGGAAAACACCGACAATCGTAAGAATAATACCACCAAGCAGTGCTGTTGGAATGGCTGTATGAACAACACGATGAGTTCTGCCTGTGTCACCCGCACCGATAGCCTGTGCCACAGCAACACCTGAGCCCACAGAAAGGCCGACAAAGAGATTTACGATAAGATTGGTGATTGATGTTGTAGCTCCTACTGCCGCAACAGAAATACTACCGCAAAACCGACCTACAATAACAAGGTCAGCTGCATTAAAAAGAAGCTGTAAAAATCCTGTAAGGATGATTGGGATTGTATATGCAATAACGTTTTTAAATAATGAACCGTTAAGCATATCAATATTTCGTTTGCTCATAGTACCGCCTTATTTTTTAAAAGTTTTATTTCTTCTTTTCAGGAATAACAAATATGAATAAAAGTGAGCTCAAAAGAAGAAGCATAGGATAGAAAAGCTTTGAAATAATCTGGAATGCAGTCATTTCATATCCCAATGTGTTCACAACAGAAAGTGCCACAAGAATCTGTGCACCGTAAGGGAGAATTCCTTGGAAAATACATGAGAATGTGTCAAGAATTGAAGCAGTTTTTCGTGGTGTAATGTCATAATCCTTTGCCATTTCACTTGCAATCGGATTTGCCATAACAATTGCAACGGTGTTGTTTGCTGTTGCAATATCCATAAGTCCCACTAAAAGACCAATACCAAGTTGGCCACTCTTTTTACCCTTGAAAACACGTTTTATACCGTTAAGTAAAGCGTCAAAACCACCGTTGTGCTTGATTAATTCGCAAAGTGCTGCCACAAGGACTGCAACCATTGATGTTTCAAACATACCCGAAGCACCTGTACCCATATTAGAGAGCAGTTCCGGAAATGCAATTGACCCTGTTGAAAGCATTATAATACTGCCCGAAACAATGCCAATAAGCAAGGTTATAAAAACATTTATACCTATAATTCCGCTTATAAGAACAAGAACATAGGGAAGAATCTGAAGCATCCGGTAATCCTTGTTGATATTTTCGGCAACCTCAGTATTAAATGATAATGCAAGAATAAGAATTACAGTCGCAATTGCAGCAGGAACAACTATCGCGAAGTTTGTGCGGAATTTGTCTTTCATCTGACATCCCTGACCGTTACAGGCGGCAATAGTGGTGTCGGAAATAAATGAAAGATTATCACCGAACATGGCACCGCCCACAACTGTGCCGACACAAAGTGGCATTGAAAAGCCGGAGCCCTCGGAAACAGCAATTGCAATAGGTGTAATAAGGGTGATAGTGCCCACAGATGTGCCCATAGCAGTGGAAACAAAGCAACTGATGACAAAAAGCACAACAACTGCGAGTCTTGGAGGTGTAATTGAAAGCATAAAGTATGCCACACTCTCAGCGGAATCTCTGCCCACAACACCAACGAAAATACCTGCAAGCATAAAAATTATAAGCATAGTGATAATGTTTTTGTCACCAACGCCTTGTCCCATAATTTCCAGCTTTTTATCAAGAGAAATACCCTTTGTCTGTAATATGGCAACAAGTATAGCCACAAGAAAAGCCACAACAACGGGAACATTATAAAAGCCCATAGGGATTTTCATAACATATTCAAAAATAATACCCAATGACAAATAAAAAATTACAAATACACCAATGGGAATAAGTGCCATAGCATTAGATTTTTTCATTATTAAATCTCACTTTCTCAATTCAGAATTGAACCTTAGGAATTATATCATGCATTGAAGAGAAGTACAATAACTTTTGCAAAAATCGATTCTTTTTTAAAATTTTAAGTGTCCGTAAAAACGGTCTGAGTTCATTTTTAATTTCTTCCCATTCTGCTATTCCGTGTTACAATATACTCATAAAAGAACATCGCAGGGGTTAGTGTAAATTACCCGTAATAAGATAAGGAGATGTAATTATGAGCACAAAAATCGGTTTTAATTTTGATGACAGGTCAACAGAAAAAAGAGAAGTTATAATCCCTGAAGTTATTACAGATGACATGATAATCTGTAAATCACTTGTAGAAATCAAGTTCCCTGATGTGTATAGGCCATACACCTATTATAACGATTCATTCGCACTTAAAATCGGTGACCGTGTGTTCGTTGATGGTAAGCTTGAAGGTGTTATGGGTGTTGTTGTGAATATCACATATAACTTCAAAATCAAGTTGTCCGACTATAAGCGTGTTATCGGTAAGGCAGATACAAATGTGCAGGGCGAGTTTCACTTTGCAGGTAGCCATTTTGTCACATTCGACTCCAATGCATTGACTTATGAGAAGGCACTTACTTGGTTCAAGGCACCTGAAGAAGACGAGGAATATGTGAGTGGTACAGATGGTTCGTCATTCGTTCTTGAAAATCTTGAAGGATTGAATTACGATGAGGGTGACCTTGGAGACGGCTACGAAATCTATATGGAAAACAGTGTTGAGTATCTTGAACTCAATGGTACAAAGGTTAGAGCAATCGTGGTGACCTCAAAGCCATATATCGTAGAATTCACATACAAAAACGGTGAAATCAGCGAACTTTACTGCGAGTGCTATCATGTAACTCCTTGTAAGCATTGCTTTGCAACTTTGTTACAGCTCCGCGAAGCTCTCAAATGCATTGAGGAAAATTACTCTGCAGAATTTGAAAAAGCCAACTACTTCGCAACAATCCTCAAAGGCAAATTCTTCACATTTGCAGTAGATAGCAAAACAACAGGTTCTATAAAATTGAAATAATTATGTAAAAAATGACTTGACTTTTACTCCTTTCAGAGTGATATATAGACACGTTGAAAGGAGGTTTTTTATGACAACAATTCACAAAATTTCAAAGAGATATAAAAATACGCCTATGAGGTTAAATGGTAACTTCATAGGCGTTGCTCTTTTTATTGTTGATTTATTAAGTTTTTAGATTACTTTTCCACAATCTCCACATTGCCGATTTCACCGTTTTGGTAATATGGTTGTGAATTGATGTTTACTGTAGCACCGGTAGGCACATATAAAACAGCATTCATATCTTGTGGGAGAGTGATGTTGATAGTATAGCTTCCGCCAACTTTTTCATAATCCAGAGTGATTAACCCTTTTACACTTGGAACAGTACAATTCATACTATCGGACAGAGTGTATTGAGGGTCAATTTTAACCTTTTCATAGCCCGACTCAAGGGGAGTGATACCTGCAAAATGCTTACTCATTATAACAAGAGGTCCACCAGTCGATGCATGATTTTTAGTGCCTTGCCAAGCGGCCCAAAACTCCCATAAGGTTGAATAATCCTTGCCCACCATACTTTCATATCTGTCTTTTATTCTGTCTTTGGCAAGTTCATATTCTCCCATTTTGCAAAGAGCTTCAAGAACATAATATTCCATGTACGGACCTGAATTTTGAGTAGTTGCGAGTACATTCTTGATAGTGTCATACTGCTCTTTGTCTGCTAGTCCTGACAAAACTGCAAGAGCATTGGCTCTGTCATCAGGCTTTTTCGGATCATCACTTTTAAAGCCATTTTCTGTCCAAAGATTTTTATACCCTTTTGCAATTATTTCTTTTCTTTCGGTAATAAACGAGATATCTTCATCTTTTCCTAATTTTTCTGCCATTTTTTCTGTGGCTGAAAGAGCATAATAAACCCATGCATTCACAATGGTGGTCACATCTGCTTTGTAGCCCCAGTCAACCCAATCCCATGAGCCCTCACGATGAACAACGAGATTATTTTCTCCCATTTCCCAAAGCTTCAGGTAGTCAATAGATGCCGAATAAACCTTTTCAATAAATGCCTTGTCACCTGTATACTCATAATAAGTATAAAAGCCGACAATACCTGCAAGCTGCTGAACAGGGAGTTCAAAATAGTCACCACTAATAGGTACAACCGTCTGTAACGCCTTTGACTCATCAACGTGAGAAAGCATAGCATCTACGCCTTTTTGATAGAGTAAGTAAGAATTGCTATCCATAGAGTACATTGTCATATTCATTTCGATTGTGACATCACCCCACCATTGAGCTCTTTCTCTGTCGGGGCAATCCATAAGATTGTCACGCATATTGACATAGAGTGTACGCAATGACTTTTGCCACAAAGAATTCAAAAATTCGTCATCGCACTTAAAGTTACCGGCAAATGAACTGTCATATCCTGTTTCACGATACATAAGAGAAACTACTGTAACACCTTTTGGTATATCATAAGTAATATGTTCACCGTTAAACCAACCCAAAGCCTCAAACTCCTGTTCACCCTCTTTGGTTATATAGGTAGTTGCAACTGCACCAATCGGAGTATTTTCGGTTGTTATGCGAATCTTTTTGCCAGCAGGTGCAATTACTTTAAGATATGGTGTAAGCTGTGCGTTATATGGAACATCTACGGTGATTTTTTCACCGAAAATATTTTTTACAGTATAGTTTTTGTAATATTTTGAATTCTCATATTCTTTAAGACCGTAATCCTTCACGAATGGTATTCCTCTGGGGTGAAGCTTGCCATAATCACCTTCACCGCCGTTAGCATATTCAGTTGAATTCTCCCAAGAAGATGTATCATAATCTAACTTTGTCCAGTCACCCAATTCTTTTGTTGCATCATAATAAATGCTGTGTTCAGGGAGTCTATAATTTGGCTTGTAAAGAATGCTGTCACCATAAGCATCATTCTTTTTTACCTTCCAACTGTTGTCGGAAATTATGGTGATGTCCTCGCTTTTGGCTTCAAAAAGGAATCCACCCTGACCACTGCTGTTATATGAATAGCTTGTTTCATCATCCCAATACCACACTAAAGCACAAATTGAGTTTTCCCCCTCTTGTAAGTATGGGGCAACATCTATACTGTCATAATAACAACTGTTTTCAGAGGGACCACGTTTTACACTACCTTCAAAAACAACAGTTTCTCCGTTTATGTAAAGCCAATATTTTGAGTCGGCAGAGATGTGAGCGATAAGTTCTTCGGGCTTTCTTTCAAGACAGACCTTTTTATTAAAGCACATCCAGACATTTTCTTCCGTAAGATTTTCTTTGTCCCAAATCCATTTCGCTGTCCAATCGGTTTTCTCGCCCGTAGAAATCACTTGGTATTCAGGAATACTTTCGGGAATCTGGTAATCATTTGTATAAGGTGTGTTCGTCATATTCCCCCAAAATAAAAGTGGTGAATAATACGAAAAAATAAGACTTGCCACTATTAAAACAGCGGGAATGATTAATAACAGTAGTTTTTTCATGGTAACATCTCCTTTACAAGATAATTATACCACCCACAAAAATAAAAGCAACAGCAAAAATACTGTTGCTCGTGTAGTTGTTATCTTTTTTTATACATAACCAATTCAGGGTTTTCGCCATTTTCTTCATAGGTGCAGACAAGGATGAATTCCATATTTGCCACGATGCCGAAGCATCTGTCACCACCGAATTCACACTCAAGCTGATTGCCGAGATAGGTTGCGTTATCATCAAGGAATTTTACTGTCTGACCATTCGGAAGACGGTATTCGAGATTAATATATCCGCCCACAAGTGCGTTAAGCTTTTCAACCTTGGGCATTCCGTCTATATGTAAATCATTAAACTCGCTGATGAGTTGTTGTTTGAATTCTTCAAACTTTTCTGCACCGTCGAGGTATTTATATTTTTTCCAATAATCAAGTTTCGGAAGTATATCCTTCATATATGCCCGTACCTGCTCGGGTGTAAACTGCTCATTTGCCATATGTCCGACACAGACATCAATTAAATCGTCCATATCGTGATACATATATTCACCATCAGCATAACACCATTTGCAGTATTCTTCATTGAAAATGCCGTCTTTCTCTTTGCTGATGTTTCCGTCTTCAAGTGGCATACCGCAACATTGACAGACGAGCTGTCTTGGAGAACCTAAAAGTGTATTGATAGATACATCAAATAGTTTTGACAACAGCTTCAATGTTTCTGTGTTAGGTGTAGTTTCACCATTTTCCCAACGGGACACTGCCTGACGGGTAACGAATACTTTTTCCGCAAGTTCATCCTGCGATAAACCTTTTTTAGTTCTCAATTCAAGAATAATATCTTTAGTTTCCATATTGTTATCACCTCAAGAATATTGTAACACCGAAGAGTTTAATGAACAAGCAACTCGCTGTTGCTGTAAGTTTGACATATTGGAATTTGAACAAGAGCAGCGCACCATCAATGGCACGCTGCTCCGTTTTTTCGTTTAGTCAAAAAGTTGTCCTGGAAGTTTCAATTTTTCTTTAGGTGGGAATTGTTTGTCAAATTCTTCTGCTTCATCTTCGTTTACAAAGTATCCCTGTGGTGGAGCATATTCGCCTGTGATACCATCGAGATAACCTTTTTTCAGTTCTTTGCAAAGGAAGAATGACGCATCTGCATCGTCAGGTAAATCGTGATAACGGATGCCAAATTCGCTGGCATAAGTAAAACCACTTTTTCCGTAAAAGTCAATATTACCCTCAAAGCAAACGGCACCAAAACCCATTTCTGTTGCTTTTTTCAGAGAATAGTCAAGGAGTATTTTACCATAACCCTGACGTTTCAGTTCATTTGCAATACAGATAGGACCCATTGTTATGATAGGAATATCTCTGCCATCATCGGCTTGGATAACAGCATTCATAAACATATTTTGTCCTATGATTTTGCCGTCCTTTTCCATAACAAAGTCAAGTTCGGGAATGAATGCATCATCATTACGAAGTTGGTTGAGTACATAATGCTCAAGGCAACCGGGACGATACACATTCCAAAATGATTCCCTTACAAGATTTTCAACTTCTCTGTGTTCTTCTTTTCTTTCTGAACGGATAATATAGTCATTTTTATTCATTGTTTTTCCTCCTGAAAATTGTTGACTGTCAATATGAGGAGGTCGACAGATTGTAAGCCTGACCTCCCGGTTAAGCTACAATCTCCGTTGTCTTGATTGTCTTTCTCAAAAAGCAATCTCCTTTAATAAAAATTTTTATATAATCAAGCCTTTCGGCGGATTATCATCCCGATAAATTATACTTTATCGCTCAAAAAAACTATACAGTTTCTCGTCCTTTTCTAACATAATAACCTTCTTGAATTGCGGAAAATGTTGCAACAGAGCATACAACTATGGCAGTGTATTTCAATTTCAAAAAAGGTATTGTCAAAGGCAACAAAAACAGCAGTAGTCCCGTTATTTTATTCATAATCGTATGTAGGGATATAAACTGTTTTTTAGAAATATATCCCAAAATGATATTACCGATTTTGATAATTGCAATTACAATACCCCATATCCATAACCACTTCGGAATATGGATTGCAGGTAACAATTTAATTATAGATATCACTACAAAAATTAGGTCGGCAATCGTGTCCAGTTGGCTTCCGAACCTGTCGGTACTGTTTGTTTTTCTGGCGATTGCTCCATCTATCATATCACTAAAACCACAGAAGATATATGTGATATAAAACTCTACTGAAAAGGTTGGGAAGAACAGCAATAAAATACTGCCGAAAATACGACAACTGGTAATTATATTTGCAATATGCTTTTCCATCTGTTCACCTATAAATTGGAATTTGTTTACTTACTTAAATATGTATATTTTGCGATTAAAGTTTTCTCAACAATATCATCTGTTGTATCTGCAAACAGAGTTCTCTCATAAGTATAGTTTTCATGTTCAAGACAGGTTTCCAGCATAAAAAGGAATATACCCATATCTATCTTGTTGTAATATCTTACTTTATCAGCAGGCATAATTCCTCTCTTACCCGGTTTCTTATACCTGTATATCATCAATTCATTATCAGTATTTTCAACAATCCACGGTTGAGTATTACAAGCACTTGGCGTGAAACGAACAATCTCTGCAATTTCTAATGTATTACCATTCCATATTTCACTGGGCGGTTTTCTTTTTGACTTGAACATATCCTTTCGGAACTTGTCTACGGGCATTTTTGCAATGGAAATCATGATAACATAATCAAGACCGTTCACTTGTATATCTTTTGGTTTACCAATACCAAACCATAAAGCCCCAATATCCTGTGATGCAAGATACAAATCAATCTGTTCGCCCATATACCCGATATTTCGCAAATATTCATCCTTTGTTTCACTGTAAAACAAAATGCAGTATTGTCCACCTCGCTTGCAGGTGGTGTCACTTTCGGGCACAATACAAATTTGTGTCTTGATTTCAGCGTTGAGCGGTTTTACAGTTTTAATAAAATCTTTTAATTCTTGGATTTCATCACCCGTAAGTGTATCCGTATCTTTGAAAATATGAAATGATTTACGTTTGAAAATTTGCTTATAATAATCCATACATACTCTCCGCAAATTCTTATTTGTCGAGATGATTATACCACCAATACA
>JAZNTF010000116.1:0-3118 GCA_045591625.1 Candidatus Fimenecus sp. | reverse complement strand
GGTGACAATGAAGATAACTATCTTTTCGGAGCAAGTTTAGCTGTAGCTTTCAGTAATAACTTGTGTGTTTGGTATGAATAAACAAACCCAAATTTATCGAACAAGAGCAACAGTATTTTTCACTGTTGCTTTTTTGTTTGTGAGGGTGGTATAATTAACTCAATTGATTGCGAAACTAAGGTGAAATATATGATTAAAGAAGTAATACATGACCCGATTTTGTTGGCAATGAAATCGGAGAAGGCTACAATTGAAGATTTGCAGGTGGCTGAGGATTTGTTGGACACGCTTGTTGCTAATGCTGATGGTTGTGTTGGTATGGCTGCAAATATGATTGGTGTGCATAAGCGCCTAATCTGTTTTGATGATAACGGCAAATATATGACAATGTTCAATCCCGAAATTATCAAGAAATCAGACCCATATCTGACCGAAGAAGGGTGCCTTTCTCTCCTTGGTGGACCTCGTCCTTGCAAGCGTTACAAGAGCATAAAAGTGCAGTGGCAAACAGCCGAATTCCAGACCCGAATAAAAACCTTCACCGGCTGGACCGCCCAGATAATCCAACACGAAATCGACCATTGCGATGGCATTTTGATTTGAGGTATGCTATGAAAATAATAATTGATGCCGATGCCTGTCCCGTTGTGGATATTACCGTCAATGTAGCAAAAGAGCGAGGACTCCCGTGTATCATTGTTTGCGACAACACCCACACCATTGAAAAGGACGGTGCAAAAACTATTGTTGTTGATAAGGGTGCAGATTCTGCCGATTGCCGTATCGCAAATCTTACCGAAAAGGGTGATGTGATTATCACTCAGGACTACGGTCTTGCAGCTCTTGTGCTTGGTAAGGGCGCTAAGGCTCTTAACCAGAACGGACTTATTTACACCGACAGCAATATAGAAAATCTCCTTTTCACCCGTTTTATAGGCAAAAAGGAGCGTATGGCAGGCAACAGAACCAAAGGCCCCAAAAAGCGCACCGACCAAAACGATGCCGATTTCTTAAAGGCATTGCTTTTGTGCCTTGAATAGTATGTTCAGTCCTGAAATCATCAAAAAGTCAGACTCGAATCAATGGAAGCTGTTGACCATTGTGATGGGGTTTATCAGTAGTGGTTATAGAATATAGCATCACTAATATTCTTATTGCGGATTTAATTTGTTCTTTTACAATACCATTGTAAAATTTGATAATAAAAGCACCTGCTAAAATGCAGGTGCTTTATTGGTTATCCTTTAGGTGGAAATGGGTCGTTACCGTAAGAGTCTTTTGACCTGATTCGACCATTTCTTCCGTGTATTACTCTTTCAGAACCTTGGTTGATGGCAATGTTGCGTGCAATATTAGCGGCTTGTTGTTGTGTTGAAGTTCGAACTGTAGCTCGAGAATTCCCAGCACCTTTAACTTGCCAACCGCCTTTGGGGTGGGGAGTAACGTGTTGACTCTTTCCCATAATCTACCTCCAATTAACATCAAGGTCAATTTTCATAATGCTTTTGCATTTATAACATTTGCCTTTACCGCCAGATACGATTTTAATATCTGTGCAGCCACATTTAGGGCAAGTTGCCTCAATGTTTTCACCGATGTGGGCATCTAACACCTGCTCTGGATGTTTTTTGATGTCTTTTTCGATGGATTTTTTAAGCTCTTTTTCAATTTTTTTAGTGTCGAAAGAAAACTTTACGGCCATAAGTTTTTCCCCCTTTCACATACGTGGCAGGTCTAACAGATTGTCATGAGTATAGTTGTTAGGTGTTGAACGAACATATTTCTCATTATTACTACTGACTGCCGGAATTAAATTTGGGTACGGATAAATGTTTACCTTAATAGAGTTAGGGTTTCCTTTAAGGTAATCATGTACAATGGATTTTTTATAAAATCCAGGTGTTTGACAGCCTTCAAGATAGATTTCGTCAATCTCTTCAAGGCTTTGGGAATAGTGTTTCCCAGGTTTCATTCGGATTTTGGTAGCTTTCATAAGCTCACCAGCCTTTCTAAAAAATTTATGTAAACAGTAAAAAGAAAGGCTTGTGTCAGTAGAAAATCATTGTAAAAACTATTGATTTAAATTCAAATCTGTGATAAACTGTGTGAGTCTTACCTAACACAGATGAGTGGAATGAATTCGTTCTGTGTAGACACAAGTTGCAGCGTCTGTGGCCGGAATCCATAGATGCTGTTTCTTTTTTATCTGATACATTTAATGAATTATGAATTGTTTAGGTCTTCTAAAAGTTGGGAAAGAGTAGGTTCTCCTGACTCAACCTCTTCTTTCCTAAGCTTTATGATTGCATCTAATCGTGCACCCATTTTTTTGTTTATGAGTAAAGCGGTTTCTAATTTGTCTAAGTCACCACTATCTGAAACAGCAAGAAGGATTTTTGTGTAGAACATATAATCACTCATCGCTTCAGCAAAAGTAATAGAGTTAATCATTTTATTGAAATCATCTTCTTTGTTTCGTTGCCCGTTTGATTCTTTGATAATCTCATTTGCTTTTTCTGCAGACTTAATTATGATTTCTTTGGCGGTATTATCAAGTTCTTTATCATAAAAATATTCGGGTCCTACACCAAAGTAAATTGACATTCTTTCTCTGTTGGCGGAAGATGCAGTTGAAACACCGATTTCCCAGTTTGCTACAGTTACTCTGTTCACACCGAGAGCTTTTGCTAACTGTTCTTGAGTTGCACCATATAACTCTCTTATTAGCTTAATGTTATTCATTCAACCATCACCTCGCTACATATTATAGCATATTTTCCCAAAAAGTCAATAGTTTCGCTACAAATTGTTGTAGTGGATTGTAAAAAAAAGTAAAAAATGTAGTTGGTGGTTTTGATGATTAGGTGATTATTATGGTTTTATTGAACTTGTTGAAATAAAGATGTAGTGTTTGTTATTATCTCTCGAAGAAACACTCTCGGGTTGCATTTCTTTTATATCAATGGTAAAATTGTGGTAGTATAGTTTGGTGGTGATTCGTTTGGAGAAGAAGGATTACATAAAGTGGATTCGTGGCAAGGTTGGTCATGAGAAAATTATAATTATTTATGCAGGCGGATGCATCTTTAACGAAAAAGGTGAGGTGCTTCTTCAAAAA
>JAZNTF010000115.1:0-4847 GCA_045591625.1 Candidatus Fimenecus sp. | reverse complement strand
TATCAATTCGTAATTTCCTGAAGGAGTCATCAATTATCCCTTTTGGAAACCATTTATATTCTAACATAATTATTCACCCTTAAATGCAAATTTGAAAGAAAGTGTTTTATCGGTTTTAACCTGATATTTTTCCATTGTATCAGGACCGCAGGTATTTGTACCTGTACCACGCATAAATCCATCAATACAAAGTACAGTTGAATCAACAAATTCCAAATCCTCCTGATGCTTTGCATTATGAAGCGAACGCTGTGTATAGTTATGTGCTGAAAAACTGAATTTAGGTTCACCGTAAACTGTGAACACATTACCCTTATCATTTGAAAGCTTAAGGTATTTTACTGCACCGCAATTTCCATTATCCTGTGGCATAACATAAGGCTCGTGCATATCTTCAACTGTTGTTTTCCAGATGCCGATATATGCGTGTTCTTTCATATCGCAAATGTTTTCCATCTTTTCGTCAGAGCCTCTGCCATAGAATTCAATATTTTTAAATTGTGATGAAAGCTCGGCCATAAGTCCGAAACGCTGCAACTGACTACAACCGAATAATGCCTTATCAAGTGTACATTCAACCTCTATAAGTCCATTTCCGAAAATCTTATAAACAACACTTGAACGGAAGTAGTTTTTAATACCTTTTTTGATTGTATATGCTACGCCGACAAGCATATAAATTGACTTATTAACAACTCTGAAATCAGTTACCACTGTTTCTGCATCATGAAGATTTATTCTTGCCCAAGGCTCTTTTTGTCCATAAGAATCGTTATCAAGCGAAGCACGTACAAGATTAGGAACAAAGCCTTTTTTACCGTCTGCAGGGTTTGAGTTGATAAATTCGCAACCATTTTTCATATAGCTTATCATTTCTCCTGTTTTCTTTTGGAAAACAATTTTACCATCATTAAATTCAACCACAACCAAACCATCATTTTCTGTGCAACTGAATTTTCCTGCAATAGACAAGTCCTTTGTGAATTTTGCCTTATCAGAAATTGTTGACTGTTCAAGAGCTAAACGAGTATCACCGTCAAAATAAGCAATATTGATATGACAATCCTTATCCGAATCAAATTCAACATAAGGAATTTCATAAGTTTTTGTACACATTGGTTCGATATCAAGATTTAATTCACCAGATTTAACCTCAACACCATTTACGAGCTGAGTCCAGATAACCTTTAAATACTTGCTGTTTTTGAATCCGTTAGTATTTTTGAATTCAAAACATTTTCCGCTGATGTGCTTACTTCTTATCGGTCTGTAAACAGCCTTGATTGTATAAGCACCTGTATGTGGTGTCTTATCAGGATAAAGCATACCGTCAACACAGAAGTTACTGTCGTGATTTTCTTCTCCGTGGTCACCACCGTAAGTATATTTATACTTATATTTGTCATTTTCGTCATGAAGCACTGCGTGGTCTGCCCATTCCCATACACAACCACCCATAAGGCAATCGTGTGCATAGATGCTGTCCCAATACTCTTCAACTGCACCCGGACCTACACCCATAGCGTGAACATACTCACACATAAAGTATGGTTTATCAAAGTATCTCTTGTCTTTGAGTGTCTTTGCACCTATTTTTGCTACTTTTTCCTGACTTGGATACATTTCGGAAATCACGTCATAAGCAAAACGCTTTGTATGAACTACACTTTCGTAATGAACAGGAATTTTTGAACCGCTGTTCTTGATATAATCGTAACAGGAATCCTGACAGTTATAACCCCAAGCCTCGTTACCTAATGACCACATTGTAATACTTGGATGATTACGGTCACGACACACCATTCTGCTTACTCGGTCAACATATCTGCCTTCCCATTTAAGGTCATGGCTGATTGTACAGTTATCCCCTGCCGGTGCTTTAATATGCCAAGCACCATGAGTTTCGATATCTGCTTCATCAATGATATAGAATCCCATCAAGTCAGCAAGAGTAATAAGTGTTGGGTCAGGTGGATAGTGAGATGTACGAATAGAATTGATATTGAGTTTCTTCATCAATTCAAGTTCTTTTTTTATTTCTTCACCTGTAAGAACATAACCGTTCTTCATATTTGTATCGTGGTGATTAACACCCTTGAACTTTATAGGCACACCATTGAAATAGAACACATTATCCTTGATTTCAACTGTTTTGAATCCTGTGATATTCTTAACAACTGTCTTTTTACCATTTGCATCCTGCAAAGTAATGAAAATGTCATAATTGTATGGTTCTTCTGCATTCCATTCCTTTACTTCGAGGTTAGAAAAAGTAACAACTGATTTTGCTTTTGCATCAACAGTTTCTTTACCAAGGAATTCTTCTCCATCAAAAAGTTCAACAGTAACTGAAGAGCCTTCTTTATCACCCACAACATTAAAAGACACCTTAAGGTCATAAGTGTCATCCTTCTTTTCAGTGTCAACCGTATAATCATAGAGATATGTTTTTTCAAGTTCTGTTAAAAGTACATCACGGAAAATACCATTTTCACGGAACATATCCTGACACTCAAGATAAGTACCTGTTGACCATTTACTTACAACTGCAAGAATTTCATTTTCTCCCTGTGTGAGATACTTTGAAATGTTAAATTCAGCAGAATTATGAGCACCCTCACTGTAACCTACAAATTCACCATTAATATAAAGGTCAAGTGATGAAATTACACCCATAAATGTGAGAATATATACCTTTTCAGGATTATCAATATTAATAATTTTTCTGTATATACCCATTGCAACATCTTCAGGAATTCCCGGATAAAGCTTTGCATTGAATTCATAACGTGTATTAAGATAACATGGCTCACGATAGCCTGTTCTCTGCCATGTTGAAGGCACAGTAATCTTGTCAAACTGAATTCTGTCTGTATAAAACTCCTTTGGAATAAGCATATCCTTTTCATAATACTTAAAATCCCATTCACCATTGAGAACAGTCACCATATCACTATTATAGCGCTCTGTAAGAGCATCCTGCTGACAGAGTATTTCCTTTTGTGAATAAGGAATAAAATATGCACGCGGAGAAAGTTTATTTATCTCTGCAATGTCAAAATTTCTAAAATTATCTGTGTTGATTATGTACTTCATAAAAACACCTCGTTCTTATATATAGATAAATAAATTTTACCACATATTAAATACATTTTCAATGATAATAAACGAAAAGTAAATATAAATTATAATTTGTCGGGAAGATGGAATGGTGTGTTTATGCCTCCCTCTGACGAGGGAGGTGGATTTGCCGTAAGGCAAAGACGGAGGGAGAGATAAGTTTATAGTGCAACTGACTACCCCTCAGTCTGCTTCGCAGACAGCTCCCCTGACAAGGGAAGCCGAGAACGGACATCATTTAACTCATCGATAACCTCTGAGTTATTAACTATACAATAAAAAAGATGGTTTTAACCGATTGTTAAAACCATCCGAATATTTTTTAAGCTTTTGCATTTTCAACTCGTGCACTGACTTTTCCTTCGGGCTTGATTTCCCCTGCTTTCTGAAGTGAAACCTTTGTAAGGAACGGACCGATAAGCTCATAAATAAGCACTGCGAAAAGTGTAATATTTGCAACGAGATGTCCCTCAGGACCAAGTTCTTCAGCTTTGATTGCCATACCAAGGGCAACACCTGCCTGTGGGAAAAGTGTAATACCTAAGTATTTAACAATATTTTCGTCACATTTGGTAGCCTTGGCGCTGATTGATGCACCAAAATATTTACCTATACAACGAGCAATAATGTAGATAAGTCCAATAAGCACAATTCCAACATCCTTGAATGTGGACAATTCAAGCTCTGAACCGCTGATTACAAAGAACAAAATTAACAATGGCGCTGTCCATCGGTCAACTCTATCCATAAGTTCTTCTGAAAAATCACAGATATTACAGAAAATCGTACCCAACATCATACAGGATAACAAAGATGAGAAAGAAAGATGTACTCCACCTATTTCAAATTTAAGCATTGAGAGTGATACTGTTAAAAAGACAAACGTCACTGACATTGCAAGTCGTTTTGACCTTGAATGAAAGAATTTTTCACTGAATGTAAACAAAGCACCCATAACTGCGCCCAAAACAAGGGAAAGAACAACCTCGAGAAGTGGCTCAATTATGATTGAAATCACATCAACGCTGCCTATAATAAGAGCCTTTGCTATTCCGAATGAAACCGCAAAGACAACCAATCCTACTGCGTCATCAAGAGCAACTATCGGAAGAAGAAGTGTTGTAAGAGGACCTTTTGCCTTATACTGCTTTACAACCATCAAAGTAGCTGCAGGAGCCGTTGCAGTTGCCACAGCACCCAGAGTAATTGCCGCCGATAAAGATAATTTATCCGGAGCTATAAAATGAACTAAAATCAAAACAGCATCTACAATAAAGCAAGTCGCAAATGCCTGAAATATACCAATGACAGTAGCCTGTTTACCAATTTGCTTGAGTTGAGAAAGTCTAAACTCATTACCAATTGAAAATGCAATGAATCCAAGTGCCACATCAGGGATGATGTCGTATGCATCGATATTTGCCATACTTGTAAAACCAAACCCATTAACGCCGAATGACCCAAGGAAATACGGTCCTACAAGAATACCTGCCACAAGATACGCAGTAACAGCAGGAAGTTGGAATTTTTTTGCAACACGTGACAACATAAGTCCTGAAAAAAGTGCAATTGAAAGACAAAGTAATGTTTCCATAAAATTCGCCTCGTATATTTAGAATTAAAGCGTTAATATTTTAGCACTTGAACTATAGATGTTCAATAATAAAAATGACAGTTTAAGTAGAATTTCAAAAGAATTTTTTGGTGGAAATGACATTGAAATACTA
>JAZNTF010000114.1:0-6323 GCA_045591625.1 Candidatus Fimenecus sp. | reverse complement strand
ATCTCCTGCATTTTCTCCTTAAAGGAAAGAGTACAGGCAGAATTGGTTACATTTTCAATACATCCTACCACTCGTTCAATATAACGACGGTAAATCATTTCACAGCTTTCGTCACTTGTCACATTCCAATGCTTGTACAATTGGAGCATCCAGCCGTGCTCTTCTTCTCTTTTTGCGTACATATCACTGCGATATTTTGCAGTTTCACTGTCGCTTCTTGCACGCATAAAGTGATAATATTTATCTTCCATTAAAGCTACTCGTTCAACATCACGGACAACATCGAGATTGAACGGAAAATCATCCCAGAAGGTGTTCCTGAAACGAATGTTATTATCCATTACATACTTTCTTTCAAAAAGCTTGTTCCAAGGTGTGTAGAGTAGGTTTTTATCAAACATTTTGTGAGCATATTCACGAAATTCCCTTTGTGAAGAAAATTCCTTTGTAGGTAAAGTCTGCTCCTGTGTGTAAAACTGAGTATCGGAATAATATGTGTCAATATAGTACCCAGCAACAACTAACTGTGCATTGGTTTTCTTTGCCATATTGTACATATCCTCAAACATTGTCGGCTCTGCCCAGTCATCGGAATCAACGAAATAAAGGTATTCACCACGAGCCATCGGAATTGCAGTATTACGGGCAGACGGTGCACCGCCGTTTTCCTTGTGGATTACAGTAATTCTGTTATCATTTCTTGCATATTCGTCGCAAATAGCACCTGAATTATCAGGACTACCGTCATCAACCGCAATCAATTCCCATTCCGTGAGAGTCTGTGCCTGAAGACTTTCGATACATTTTCCTATGAAATTTTCGACATTATAGACCGGCATTATGGCTGTGATTTTGATATCACTCATTACCTAATTCCTCCTTACAAAGAGTCAGTGCGGACTCAATGCATTTATCCATATCGAAATATTTATATTGACCTAAACGACCACCGAAAATTATATTCTTTTCACTTTGGGCAAGTCGTTTGTACTGTTCATAAAGTGAATTATTTCTGTCGTCATTAACGGGATAATACGGCTCGTCACCCTTTACCCAATCGGCAGGATATTCACGGGTTATAACCGTTTTCGGCTGATTACCGAACTCGAAATGCTTATGCTCGATAATTCGGGTGAACGGCACCTGTCTTTCGTTGTAATTAACAACTGCAACCGGCTGAAATTCCGGTATTTCGAGAGTTTCTGTTTCAAATCGGAGACTGCGATAATCAAGCTCACCGAGAGAATAATCAAAAAACTCATCAATAGTACCTGTATAAACTACCTTTTCAGCAAGAGCAAGATATTCGTCACGATTTTTAAGAAAATCTGTATCAAGACGGACTTCAATT
The DNA here is from genome assembly GCA_045591625.1 of Candidatus Fimenecus sp. Lineage (GTDB taxonomy): Bacteria > Bacillota > Clostridia > Oscillospirales > Acutalibacteraceae > Fimenecus. The sequence continues at coordinate 4,972 of JAZNTF010000114.1, read as the reverse complement.
CCCTCAAGAAGCTTATCAATCAATACATTGTAGCCACCGACAGGAATACCCTGATAGGTGTCATTGAAATAGTTGTTATCGTAGGTATAACGGACAGGCAGACGCTTGATTATGAATGCAGGTAAGTCCTTACAGTCCCTACCCCACTGCTTTTCCGTATATCCCTTAACAAGCTTTGTGTAAATCTCACGACCAACAAGGCTTATTGCCTGCTCCTCAAGATTTTTTGGCTCACCTTTAATCTCGGAACGTTGTTCGTCGATTATGGCTTTTGCCTCTTCAGGTGTTGTGACACCGAAAATCTGAGAAAAGGTGTTCATATTGAATGGCAGATTGTAAAGCTTACCCTCATAATTTGCCATTGGTGTGTTTATAAAACCGTTGAACTCACAAAGTGAGGTCACATAATCCCACACAGCCTTGTTGCTTGTATGGAAAATATGCGCACCGTACTTGTGAACAGTAATATCCTCCACTTTTTCACAGTAGATATTACCACCCGTATGATTTCTTTTTTCAAGGACAAGACAACGCTTCCCCTTTTTTGTTGCTTCGTGAGCAAAAACAGCACCAAAAAGTCCCGCACCCACGATTAAGTAATCATATTGTTTCATAAAACACCCGTTTTAAGTGCAAAATGCAAAGCGCAAAATGAACAACCATTTTAAGACTTGCCTTAAAAATAGATGTGGTTTTGCTTTGAATTTAAGAATTGTAGGTATTTTGGATGAAATTCTGTTTTTGAGACCGAAGGCTTACGAGTGTAAGTCGAGGTCGAAAGGACGGAATTTCGCAAAAATACCACAATTATTACTCGTAATCTTCTTCGTTTTCCCAGTTATGATATACGTTTTGAACGTCATCATTTTCTTCGAACATTTCGAGCATTCTGCCCATATTCTTGATGTCGTCCGGGTTTGTGAGAGTTGTATATGTGCTTGGAACGTATTCTACTTCTGCTGAAACGAATTTGTAGCCCTTTGCTTCAAGGTCATCACGAACAGCACCCATATCGTTTGCTTCTGTACGAACATCATAGATTTCGTCTTCTGCGATAAAGTCAACTGCACCTGCTTCAAGTGCATCTTCCATAAGCTGGTCTTCGTCAATTCCTTCTTTTTCGAAAAGAATTACACCCTGACGGTTGAACATAAATGAAACGCAACCGCTCTGTCCCATATTGCCACCGAATTTGTCGAAATAGTGACGAACGTCAGCTGCTGTTCTGTTTCTGTTATCTGTAAGTGTTTCAACGATAATCGCAATACCTGATGGACCATAGCCCTCATATACGATTTCGTCGTAGTTTTCACCACTACCTTCACCTGCTGCCTTTTTAATAACTCTTTCAATATTATCGTTTGGCATATTTGCAGCCTTTGCCTTTGCAATTACGTCCTTAAGCTTTGAGTTACCTGCAGGATCAGCACCGCCTGCTTTAACTGCAACTGCGATTTCACGACCGATTTTTGTGAAAACTTTAGCTCTCGCGTTATCGGTTTTTTCCTTTTTTCTCTTAATGGTACTCCATTTTGAATGTCCTGACATAAAAACAGACCTTTCCACTTTAATATATTCGATATATTGTACCATACAACGCTATATTTTTCAAGAATTATTAGAAGAAAAATGAAAAGATGAAGAGGATTTTTGGTTTAACAAATTATAATTTATACATTAAATTAAATTAGAAATACTATTTCAAATCCAACCTGCATACACTTAATTGAAACAAATGGCAGAAAAGGAGAAATAACAATGGAATTCAACATACATAAAGAAAAAATTTCCCTTTGTGAAACGAATTTTCAGGGAAACTGTGAACACGCCATTGACTGTGATATTACACTGCCCGACTATTTACCGGACATTGTGAAACTTATAAGATGCGTCTGTATTCCCGGCGTAAAATCTCATCAGGTAAATGGAGACAGAATCACAGCCGAATGCAACTGTATTTTGCGTATTCTTTACACTTGTGAAGATGGCAAACTTAACTGCTACGAGCAGAATATTCAGTTTGCCAAGCAAATCGAATTGAAATCCAACCATATTGAAACAGATATTTTTGTTGGTGCAAAAACCGATTATGTCAATTACAGAGTTTCCGGGCAACGACGTTTTGAAGTTCATGGTGCAGTAACTGTTTTCGCAAAAGCCAATATAAAAAAACAAATTGAAGTTGTTTCAGATGCTTGTGGTGACGGAATAACTCTTAAAACTGAAAACGATGATATCTGCGACCTTTGTTCGGTTATTGAGAAGACATTTTCAGTGTCAGAAACCTGTGATGCCGGTACACTTTCTGAACCTATGGGTTGTGTTATTGCTTCCTATGGTTCCTGCGTGATTGATGAGCTGAAAATCATTTCGGATAAATTATTTTTAAAGGGTGAGTTGATTGTTCACACTACCTTCACAGGTGCCCAAACCCATCAAGTACAAACTATTGATAACACAATAAACTTAAATCAGATAATAGACGCAGCCGACATCACTGAAGAATGTCTTCTTGACTCATATCTCTCCGTTATGGACCTTGAAGTCAAGCCGAGATTTGACCTGTCCGGAGACAAAAATCTTATGGATATCTCTGCAACAATCAATTTTTCTGCCTGTGGATATATTGTTCGCACTCTCCCATGTGTCAAAGATGCTTATTCAACAAAATATGAAACCGAAATTAAAAAATCCGTATGTTATTTTTCTTCCTTGCAAGAAAATTTTGAAGATAGCTTTCTTTGCAGAAGTGTTGCAGAAATAAACACCTCCGGAATTCGTGAGGTTCTGTCTTTTCTCTGCACAAATGTAACCTCAACCTTTGCTCTGACAGATTCTGCATATTCCGTAAGCGGAGAAATCACGGCAGAGATTATTTATGAAGATATCAAGGGTGAAATCTGTTTTGCACAACGACAAATACCTTATACCTACAATCGTCCTGCGGGAGTTGTTGATTGTATGCTTTCTTGCACTCCGCATTGTAGTGTTTCAGCCTTCAGTTATGTTTTAAACAGCGATAATCAACTTGATATACGAGCCGAGGTCAATATCCGTTGCTTTGTTTTTGCAGAAAAGGAAAAGCATATTGCGACAGACCTAACGATTAACAAAGATAAGGCAAAAACCATAAAAACAGCTGCTTTGACCGTGTATTTTGCAGATTCAGGTGAAGCTCTCTGGGATATTGCAGAAAAATACAACACAACAGTTGAAGCTGTTATGCGAGAAAATCACCTGACAGAATCCAGCGTCAAGGAAAAGTGCAAATTGCTTATACCGAAAATGTAAAGGAGGAGTATTATGAGTAATTCCAGTATTTACAGTGATATTGCCACCCGTACAGGTGGTGACATTTACATAGGAGTTGTCGGACCTGTCAGGACGGGAAAATCCACTTTTATCAAACGATTTATGGATTCGGTTGTTCTGCCGAATATGGAAGATGATGCCGTCCGCGAAAGAGCCACTGACGAATTGCCACAGTCTTCTGCCGGCAAAACAATTATGACCACCGAACCAAAATTTATACCTGAAAACGCAGTAAAAATCACTCTTCCTGACAATGCAACTTTTAATGTAAGAATGATCGACTGTGTCGGATATATTGTACCGTCATCCCTGGGATATATTGAAGATGACCAACCGAGAATGGTGCGAACTCCTTGGTATGAAAATGAAATTCCTTTTAATATGGCGGCTGAAATCGGCACAAAAAAGGTTATTACAGAGCATTCAACCATAGGTCTGGTAATCACAACTGATGGAAGTATAAGCGATATTCCACGTGATGAATATGAAGAAGTAGAGGAAAGAGTTATAAATGAATTAAAAGAACTTAACAAGCCGTTTGTAGTGCTCCTTAACTGTATGCACCCCGAAAGTGCGCAGGCAAAAAGCCTTTCAAATCAGCTTTCAGCAAAATACAATGTCCCTGTTATTGCCGTCAATTGTCTCGAACTCAGTGAGCAGGAAATAAAAGAAATCATCACACAAATTCTTTTTGAATTTCCTGTTAAGGAAATCGGAGTTGACCTGCCCTTGTGGTTAGTCGGACTTTCAGAAGACCATTGGCTTAAATCAAACGTTTATAAGAGCGTTATGAAGTCAATTCAGGATATAAATTATGTCAGGGATATCAGCACTATGACGGACACACTCTGCGAATGCGAATATGTGACAGATGCGAAGATTTCATCAATGGATTTGAGCGTGGGAAGTGCCTGGCTCAACGTGAATATAAATAATGATTTATTTTATAAAATTCTTCACGAATCAACAGGTATTTCCATCGAAAATGAGCAAGGACTACTCACCTGCTTAAAAGAATTATCCCAAATCAAAAAGGAATATTCGCGAATTAAATCTGCCCTCGATGAGGTGCAAACCACAGGTTATGGAATTGTTATGCCCACAATTAGTGAATTAACTCTTGAAGAGCCTGAAATCGTAAAACAAGGCGGTAGATACGGGGTAAGACTTTCGGCATCCGCGCCATCAATTCATATGATGAGAGCAGATATCAAAACAGAGGTCGCACCTATTGTCGGCAGTGAAAGTCAATCAGAGGAATTGGTAAAATATCTTCTTGACGGATTCCAGGATGACCCAAGTAAAATTTGGGAGTCAAACATTTTCGGTAAATCTCTTAACGAGCTTGTAAATGAAGGGCTTCGCAATAAGCTTTATCATATGCCGACGGATGCTCGAATGAAATTCCAGGAAACCCTCGAAAGAGTAATCAATGAAGGATGTAACGGTTTACTTTGTATCATTCTATAAATCGGAGTTTGTCGGGATGAATGCAGAGTGCAGAATTCAGAATGCAGAATTGTGGAACTGCGTTGCGATTGTATCGCCCCCCTCGTCAGAGGGAGCCAAAGAAAGTGCAAACAAAAATTAGCGATAAATTATAATTTGAATAATAAAATAACAACGGCGGAGTCGTTGAACTGCCCCAGATTGTGCGGAC
>JAZNTF010000113.1:0-17524 GCA_045591625.1 Candidatus Fimenecus sp. | reverse complement strand
TTTCAGAAAAATCAATACTTTTTCTGCCATTATAATTTTCGTCATATTCGGGTTTAATAAGTTCATTTTCCATATAGAGTCTGATTGCTCTGTAGTAAGACCTGTTTCCTTGATAACCTCTTTAATTTTCATGGTAAATCCCCCTTTACGATGACGATTTTGCCTTTTAACCTTGGGTAGAAGTCAATACTTTTTTAAAAAAATTTAATTTTGTATCATAAATACGGGCGATTCGTGTATCGCCCATACATTTTTTATTATTTAATTTTAGATTTTGCCTTATCTTTTTCTGCGATATCATTTGTGTTGATTGATTTACCGTAAACCCAAAATCTGCACACAAGAAATTCTGACACCATATTACAAGCCATTGTTACCGCAAGGACAATATATTCATTCACGCCGTTGTTCTGTGCCATATTGCCCAGATATGTTGAAACAGGTGTGAATATAAGGTAGAAAATTGCAACCTTGAGCATTGCGATTGGCACATTTGTTGCTGACTTGAATGTGTATCTGCGATTTACTGTAAAATTATAAAGGACAGAAAGCACAAGAGCTGTAAGGTAACTGCCCCAATATTCTAAATGTGCGACTTCATTAAGAAGCGTGAATGTAACGGTCTGAATAATACCTGCACCCATTGAAAATGCAACGAATTTTAACACCTGAATTGCTGTTTCCTTTGGAGTAAGCTTTATCTTATTATTTTCAGCCATATTCATATCCCCTTTAATTTATTTTTTCTTCTTAACAAGAATTACCCCCACAACACCTACAACACCAACTGCCATAACAGCCATAATTGCGAGAATTATTATAATTACAACACCACTTGAATTTGCCCCTGTTTCAGTAGCATCTTCTGATTCTTCATCGTAATAATCTTCGTCCACATACACATCACCATCTGAGTCTTCATCAAAGCTATGATAGAGGTCTTCATCATTAATTACTCCGGTAACTCTTTCAGCTTGTGTTGAAGTATCGATTCCTATAAGATTAATTTCACTGATACATGTATCCTTAAATTTTGTACCTTCAACAGCATCAAGAATTGTAATTTTAACCGATTTTGTTTTAATCGTTTCTCCTAAATCTATAATTATATGGTTTTCTTCTGTGCGGAACTTTTTTTCATAACCATCACATTCAATCAGCAATTCAGTAGGTCTGCCGTTCATCTTTAAATGGTTACTGCTCTTGTGATATCCTAAAACCAATTCAATTGATGAAACCTTAAAGGCTGAACCATCACTCATTTCAAGCTTTATCCATTCATTAACACCAACACCTGATACGCCTTCTACCCAAGCTGTTTTAGCATTATTATCAATAGCTTTACTTGCACTATGAGTAGTGCCGTCTTCTGCCAATTCAGAAGATGCTGTTGCGATTAACTTAGCGAAGCCCTGATTACTGCTTACTCGTTCAAATGAAATAAGAGTATAACCATAAATGCTTGATGGATTTTCCTCGAAAACCGCCTCAAAGTAACCACCATGCATTGTATCATACAAACTTACAAGAGTATCACATAAGCTTATATCACCTGTAGCAACAATCTTGCCACCACGTTTTACACAATCTGTAATATTCATACCCTCAAAAATATCATCAGAACGTGTTATAGTTACCTTATCATCGGATATGGAAACAGCATTGATATAAGAAGTAGTAGGAAATTCTCTTCCAAGCATTCCTTGTGTAACAGTCTGAATATCATCCAGGTTATATGTTAATGTATTCTGTGCATACTCACATTCAAAGCCATTCTGAGCAAAGAAATTTGCACCAAGCTGACCATCGTCCCACATACATTTATTCGCTATTACCTGTTGCACCATTGCATCTGTCCAGTCAGCTACTGTTCCGCTACTTCTTCTGGTTACACCATCCAATACCCGTTCCATAGCAAAAATTTCATCATCTGTAAAGCTTGCTGCACTTGAGATTATTGACATTGGAGCCATCATTGAAAGTACTATTATCAATGTCATTAAACAAGACAATATTTTATTTTTCATATTAACTTTCTCTCCTTCAAACATAGTGCGTGACCAAAGCCACGCACTAACTTGTATTTACAATACAAAATTAACCGATATTAATGACAAATCTGAATGATACGCGTCGTGATGCAGTCATATCAACATTGCCGTCTGCATCTGTAATCGGCTTACTGTTAGAATAGCCAACAGCTTCCATATTTGCAGCAAGTTTACTTGTATCCACTCCTGTTTCAGCTGAAACACAGTAACTCTTTACATTATCTGCTCTTTCCTTTGACAATGGTAAGCCATCCTCGTAAGTTGTTCCTGTTACAGGTGCTGTATGTCCTTCTACCATTGTTTTTGCTATAAAGCCCTCATATTTTTCTGAGAAAGCAATTGCAGTGTATGCAGTAAGGAATTTATTTAACAATGCTTTACCATCATCAGTAATCGCTGATGAATCTCCACCGAAGAGAACAGAACAATCCATTGCAATTTCACCGTTACTACGGTTGATTGTAACATTTATACCTTGTTTCTTGAATTCTTCAGACAAATCATCATAAAGGTCTGATTTCTTTTCAGCTAATTCCTTGATTTCTTCATCACTGAGACCGTTGATATCTATACCCTGCTCTATTAAAATTCTCTCTTCTCTTGAAGAAATATCATCAGTGTAATAATATACTTTATCTTTGTCCATAAGAACAATGTTAAATGCCATTGCAAATGATCCGGCAGGACTTTGTGCGATATAAGCAAATTCTTCAACTACAGTAGTTTCTTCGCCTGTTGAAGCATCTTTATCTCTAAGATGAACAACTGCTTTTCCGTCTTCTACTAACTTGATTGCAACATAGTCATAATATTCGCCATTACGCTTGATGCCATAATTAAATGTTCCAAGATAGAAACAGTCCAAAGTGTCTACAAGTGGAGAATCAGGTAAAGAATATCCTGACACAGCCAAATCAAAATTATTGTTTTCTGAGAAGCAAGAAGAAACCAACTTCAAAGATGTTCCGCCCTTTGAGAATGTAATATATGGACCTGCAAGTTTAAAGTCGTATGTAAATTCTACGCCTGTGTAATCATAAGTGAAAGGTGCATCTTTCACACTTGTCTGTTCAATCTGTTTAAAAGTGATTTTATTACCATTTATTTCATATACACATGGTGTCTGGCCTATATCATCTTTTGTTGCAAGTTCAAGTACTGCGATTGGTTTATCTGTTATTGCTTCAAATTCTGTATATCTATATTTAGTATCTGTGCAAGAAACATTATCCTTACCAAAATAAACAGCTGTAGGAACAACAGTTAAGTTTGCTACAGTGTTGTCTTTAAATGTAACATCTTCAAAAGGAACTTCTTTTCTAACTTTTTTAATGTCTTTTTCCTTATTGTTTAATACATAAGCACCCTGAAGCATATCTTCTGTTAATTCATGTGCAGCATATAAGCTTGCGGCATCAACAGTTTCTTTCACATCGTCGAAACATGTTTCAACATCTTCGTCAGAGAGTGCTCCTCCGCCACCCAAGTACCACATCTCTTTTTTCGCGCTTGTTTCATCATCCTTGCCACACGCTGCAAAAGAAAGTAACATTACAACTGCAAGAAATACTGCTAACAACTTTTTACTCATTTGTTTATCCCCCATTTAATTGAGTTTTAATTGTTCAAAATTCCCTCTGTCTAATCAGGTACTAATCCACAACAATCATAATATGATTATAATCAAAAGCAAAACAATAATCAAGCGAAAAAATGCACTATAACTAATTAAAGTCATAGTGCAAATTGACATATTTTTCTTATAGTTTCTGTTCTTGGGCGCTATCCACAGTAACACTTACAATATTATCCTTAACTGTGGCAAAACCATCTGAGCATTTTGCAGAAAAAATCACTTTTTCTTGGTATTTTACAGAAACAATTCCCTCTGCAAGAGCAAAAACAGCTTCTGCGTGACCTTTTCTTATTCCATAAGCGCCGGAAAACTTGCCACTGATACTGTCGGCAATATTAAGCTTTACACTGTCACATTCCAACTCAGGGAAATTACAATCAGGTGTGAAAAGAACGAATGTAAGATTATCCTTCATCTCTCTCACCTGTGTTCCCTTTTGTATTTTTCAAATACATCATCAATAGTGCCTGACATAAGGAAATATTGTTCAGGAATGTTGTCACAGTCACCGGCAAGAATACTTTCAACACTATCCACAGTTTTTTCAAGAGGAACATAAGCACCCTGTTGACCTGTAAAACTTTCTGCAACATGGAAAGGTTGACTCATAAATCGCTGAACTCGTCTTGCTCTGTTTACAAGCTCTTTATCCTCTGCTGAAAGCTCATCCATACCCAAAATAGCAATAATATCCTGAAGCTCCGCATATTTCTGCAAAACACGCTGAGTTTCCTTTGCAGTTTTATAATGTCTGTCACCAACACAGTCCGGAGTGAGTGCTCTTGAGGAAGATTCAAGAGGGTCAACAGCGGGATAAATACCAAGCTCAACAATTTTTCTCGAAAGAACTGTTGTTGCATCAAGGTGGGAGAATGTTGTTGCAGGAGCAGGGTCAGTAAGGTCATCGGCAGGTACATAAACCGCCTGAACAGATGTAATAGAACCGTTACCTGTTGACACAATTCTTTCCTGAAGTTTACCCATTTCAGATGCAAGAGTCGGCTGATAACCAACCGCTGAAGGCATTCTGCCCAAAAGCGCAGAAACCTCACTACCCGCCTGAGTAAATCGGAAAATATTATCAATAAACAAAAGAACATCCTTATGTGACTTTTCACGGAAATATTCTGCCATAGTAAGACCCACAAGGGGTACTCTGAGTCTGGCACCTGCTGTTTCATTCATCTGTCCGAAAACAAGAGCTGTTTTGTCAATAACCCCTGACTGATTCATCTCATTCCAAAGGTCATTACCCTCACGAGAACGCTCACCAACACCGGCAAATACAGAATATCCGTCGTGCTCAAAAGCAACATTTCTGATAAGCTCCATAATAAGAACTGTTTTACCAACACCGGCACCACCGAAAAGACCGATTTTGCCACCCTTTATATAAGGAGTCATAAGGTCAATTACCTTGATACCTGTTTCAAGAATATCGTTTGAAGAAACGATTTCAGCAAACGGAGGTGGAGAGTGATGTATGGGCCATTTTTCTGCTGTTACAATCTCTGCACCACGGTCAATGGGAGCACCTGTAACATTCACCATTCTGCCCAAGGTCTCCTGACCAACTGAAATCTCAATAGGAGCACCTGTGTCAACTGCCTTCATACCTCTTGACATACCGTCAGTAGGATTCATCGAAATACATCTTACCTCACCATTACCAAGGTGTTGTGATACTTCAAGAGTGTATTTTTCTGTATTCACTTCAACATTTACAGCATTAAGAATATCGGGAATTTCATTTTCAGAAAACAGAATATCCACAACAGGTCCTGTTATTCTTTGCACCATTCCCACTGAGCCTTTTGCCATATCATACATCTCCCTTCATAGTAAATTCCGATGAAATTTCTATCACATCAGCAGTAACCTGACTCTGACGTTTTCTGTTCATTTCTGTTTCTAATTTTGCACTGTATTCACAGGCAGTATCATAAGCTGAGCGCATTGTAGTAAGAGTTGCTGCCTGTGCACCCAATGCAGTTTCAAGCACTCTTTTATAAAGCACGGAAAGAAAAACTTTTTTTGCTATATTTTTCATAACAGTTTCCTTGTCAGGAACAAAAACAGGCTCTTCGGACTTATTTGTATATTCATCATAAGCAAAAAGGTCATTGCAAACAGGTGTCTGCTTCATCATATTCACATACTGCGGATAAACTGTTTTAGCACCTGAAATTTTACCCTCTGCCATCATATCAGAAAGATATTCAAGCAGCTCTTTCACCTGGTCGTATGATGGTATATCATCAAAAACAAAATCCTTTCCTCTTTCTATACCTTTTTTTATAAAATACTCCGTACCCTTTTTTCCACAGGAAATAATCACTGCATTTTCTTCAGAAACTGTGCTGAAAAACGAGAGTACATCGTTATTAAATCCGCCACACATACCTTTATTGGATGTGATTACCACATAACAACAAGGTGCGTCGGGATTTTTGCAGGAAAAAATCGAATTAATTTCCTTGCGGTAAAGCTCATAAAGTCGACCATATTGTCCTGAATATTTCTCATATTCGGAATAAATACCGCTAAGCTTTGCGTACTTAACTGTCGATGCAGTTTTCATAGCACGAGTGAGCTTTATTGTTGAGTTTATTGTCTGTAATTTCTTTTTCAAACTCTGAACTGTTGCCATAATTATAACCTCGCAACAAAGTCACTCAAAGCCTCTTCAAGTGATTTTTTAAGTTCATCGTCAAATTTTGCAGCATTTTTAATTCTTAATGCCAATTCATTCTTTTCCTCTTGGAAATAGCGATAAAGCTTCTTTTCAAAATCTTCCATTTTGTCAGGTGAAATTGAATCAGCAAAACCTTCACTTACAGCAAATATGAGAATTGTCTGCATACAATCCTCAACAGGACTGTATCTCGGCTGACGGAGAGCCTCTGTAAGGCGTCTGCCCGATGCAAGTGTTTTCTTTGTTTCCTCATCAATATCGGAGCCAAATTGCATAAATTCAGCAAGCTCTCTGTACTGAGCAAGACGAGTACGAAGAGATGAAGATACCTTTTTCATTGAAGGAATCTGTGCTGCACCACCAACACGGGAAACGGAAAGCCCTACATTTACAGCAGGTCTCTGACCTTCGTTGAAAAGCTCTGCATCAAGGAAAATCTGACCGTCAGTAATTGAAATTACGTTAGTAGGTATATATGCAGAGATATCCCCTGCCTGAGTTTCGATTATAGGCAAGGCTGTAATTGAGCCACCGCCGAATTCATCGGACAGATGTGCTGCTCTTTCAAGAAGTCTTGAGTGAAGATAGAAAATATCACCGGGATACGCCTCACGACCTGACGGTCTGTGAAGCAGAAGTGATAATTCACGATAGGCAACCGCGTGTTTAGAAAGGTCGTCGTAAACAATAAGCACATCTTTTCCCGAATACATAAAATATTCTGCCATAGCTGAGCCGGAAAACGGTGCAATATACTGAAGTGCTGCAGAAGCAGATGCAGGTACAGCAATAATTGTTGTATATTCCATAGCACCACATGACTCAAGCTTTTCTTTTATTTCTGCCACAAGAGTATCCTTCTGACCTATTGCAACATAGATACAGATTGTATCCTTACCCTTCTGGTTAATGATTGTGTCGATAGCAATAGCAGTTTTACCTGTCTGTCTGTCACAGATAATCAATTCTCTCTGTCCTTTACCGATTGGCACAAGAGCATCAATAGCTTTAATACCTGTATGCATAGGAGAATTAACAGGAGCTCTTTCAAGAATTCCGGGTGATTTATATTCGATAGGTCGGGTTTCCTTATATGGAAGATATCCCATTGCATCAATAGGATTACCCATAGCGTCAACAACTCTACCAAGGAGACATTCGCCAACAGGTACAGACGCAATTGTACCCACTCTTCTTACACGGCTACCGCTTTCAATATGAACAAAATCACCGAAAATGACACAACCAATACGGTCCTGCTGAATATCAAGGACCATACCTCTTTCACCACATTCAAACTCAACAACCTCACCATACATTATGTCAGCAAGGCCATCCATCCAACAGATACCGTCAGAAACCGTTATAACACGACCAAGCTGGTACTGATGAATCTGTGGCTTAAAGTTTTCTGTTTTTTCAGTAAATTCCTGTATAAGGTGACCGACTGTGTCATCATTCATAATAGGCTCGTGATTAAGGTTGTTTTCGAACTGATAAAGCTCTTCGGCAACTGTGCCATCATAAACAGTATCACCTATTCTGAGTCTGAGTCCACCTATAAGGGATGCATCTTCAAGAACCCATAAGGATGTTTTGCCGTCAACCTGGGAAAGCAATTCGGTTGTCGCCTTGTCCACCTTATCTACAATTTCCTTACTGAGAGGAAATGCAGAAGTAAGAGTAACATAAAGCACATCGTGATGCTTAAGATAAGCCATATCACCAGGAGTCAGACGGATTATGGTGAGAATTTCGTCAATTACTTTTTCGTCCCATTCTCTTATAGCGTTGGCATATTTTTCATAAGAGAAAAGCTTTGCAACGTTTTCTTTCATTACAGAAAAAAGTTCTTTTCGTACGTCTTCAATCATATCATGGTGAATTTCACTTTTTTCTCTTTCGCCAAAGGCTTCAATTGATGCAATTTTTTCTGCAACAATGCTTTCTGCTTTTACTACCTCTTCACTGCAATCAATTTCAGAAGATTCCACAGAAGGCTCCTGCAAAACCGGTAATGGCATTTTTTCAATTTCTTCTGCCCTGTCAAGAGCTGTGTTAATTTTCTCAAGTCTTCCGCCAAAAATTCTTTTTACGGTTTTTCTTCCCACAAGAACAAGAATGGCTACAAGGATGAGAAAATTAATAATTACATATTGTATTTCCATAATATCATATCCTGTCAGAGATAATCTTTTTCGCGAAAATAGCCGCTGCAGTTTCCATTTTAGGTGCAACGGAATAAACTATCTTATCATACTCTTCTGTTATATCTTTTCTGTATTCTTCAATATCAGAAAGACATTTTCTCTGAGCAAGTTCAATCTCTTTTTTACCATTGGACTGGATTTGTTGTACCTTAAGCTTTGCCTGTACAACACTTTCAGCTTCAGCACGTTCCTTTTCCTCATTAAGACGTCTTTCGTTTTCCGCGGTTATACTCTCAATTTCCTTAAGCTTGTTTTCGGCAGAATCAATTTTTTCTTTTCTGCTGTCCATAACATTTAAAACAGGCTTGAACAAAAGATTTTTAAGTATAACCATTAATATAAGAAAACATACAATCGTCCAAATAATTACGGATGGTTGTATACTCATATTCTACTCCTTAGATTTTTGAAATAAGCATAAATGCAATAAGAAGACCATAAATACTGAGTGCTTCCATAAGAGCAAGTGAAACGATAAGAGTTGAACGGATGTCCTTTGCTGCGTCAGGCTGACGAGCAATACTCTCCATAGCTGATTTAGCAGTAATACCCTGACCGATTGATGGTCCTATTGTACTTAATGCGATTGCCATTGCTGCTGCGATTGCGATAATTGCTGAACTTGTCATTTTAAATCTACTCCTTTAAGTTGAAAATTAATCTTCAGTTACTTCTTCTAAATATATTGATACAAGCATTGTGAAAACCATTGCCTGTAAAGCACAGAACAAAAGTGAAAGTACCATCATGATAACAGGTGCACCTATCGGTAAAATGTGATAAAGCTCTTCTGTTACCATTTCTTCACCAAAAATGTTACCATAAAGTCTGAGTGCAAGAGATGCAGGCTTGATGAATTCATCGAGAATCATAAGCGGCAACATAAAAAACATCGGCATTACAAATCGTTTGAAATAATGCTTTGTATTGTGCCTGAGTCCTGAAATCTGTAAAAAGAAAAATGATATAACACCTAAACCTGCCGTAACAGAAAGCGATGCGGTTGGCGCTTTCACATAATCTGTAAGTCCCACACCGGGTATCATACCCGAGTAGTTGGAAAAAATAATAAAAATAAAAAGTGATGCCAAGAAAGTGAAATATTTTCTTGTTTTCTTTTTACCGAGAATATCCGTAAAGAAATTATCAAGATATTCCACACCGGTTTCTACCATATTCTGGAATTTGCCGGGTCGTTCTTTAAGTCTTGATTTCACAATAAGCGAAATAATGGTAAGAACACCAAGCATTATCCACATAGTAACCACTTCACCCGTTACATCCAATATACCAAAAAGGCTGATGATTACTTCGGAATTTTCACCCATTCTTATCCGCCTCCTCATCCTTTCGCTTTAATGCAGTTTGTTCGTTAAGGGTAATAAGTTTTTTTGTGAAAACAAACATAGGAATTGTCATTCCCACAACAGCACCTACAACAGGATAAATAAAATCTATCTGCTGGAAAAATTTTGTAAACACAAAATAAACTATTACAAGAAATCCAACCTGAATAACCTGACGCAACACTGTTGTAATGGAATATTTTTCAGGAGCTTTTAAAAGCACGCTTTTTGAAAAAAGGTAATTTAAAAAAGCTATTCCCACACCGACAACTCCCGTTATCAATGCACATATAATATTAAGCTTCAACTTATCACCAGCTTCTAACCTTATTAAATAAATTATAGCACTTTGAATTCTTTTTTCAATGGCAAAATTCACATATTTAAGTTTTTTTGTAAATAATTATTTGTAAACAATATTCCCCGATTTATTTCACAAGAAAATATATAATTCACATAAAAGGTGAGGTTTGAAACAAACCCCACCTTTTAAATTTGTTTATCCTAAAATCGGTTTATCAACAAATTCTACTACAGGTTCGCCCTTGAGTCCGTCGGATTCAAATACGATAATCTCATTTTCACCGTCACGAAGGACTGATGCAGGGACATAAAGTGTCTGTTGTGGACCTATTTCCCAATATCTGCCCAAATTAAAGCCGTTGATTGTTACAAATCCCTTTGTAAATTCAGGGAGTTTAAGGAATGTGTCCTTTGGATTCTGGATGTTGATAAAACCACGATAGAAAGCAGACTTTTCGTTGAAATCCTTGCCTTCAAACGGAATGTTATTAAGATTATCCATAGGCATTGTGTAAACTTCCCAGTTGAAATGCACACGATTATCGAAAAGGCATCTTCCTGCGATACCTTTTTTGCGCATCATCTTTGCACCGAAATTACATCTGCCCATATTTTCGCAAAGGACTGTGAGCACATCACCTTTTTTAGCAGAAAATCTTGTTTCAAGTTGGTCATTGATATAAAGAATGTCGATAAGCTGGTCATTTATGTAAATCTGTGCTCTGTCACCAAGGCTCTCAAATGAAAGACGAGTGTCCTCGTAATCACGGCCGAGAGTAGTTCTGTAAGCGATATAACCGTATCCGTTGCCATATTTTTCCATACATTTCGGCACGTCTGAATGAATTGGCTCTGCAAGGTAAGAAAGTGCAGTAAAGAAGCCCGTGCTTTGGGTAAGAGCTACCTTGCCGTATGCCTTTTTTTCACGGTCAGCAGGGATAGGAGGTAATTCTTTACCGATATGCTTCTTTATAACCTCACGGACTGCCATATATTTAGGGGTCACGTCACCACATTCTGTAAGCATAGCGTCATAGTCATAGCTTGTAACGTCAGGCTTGAAGCTTTCGTAATGATTTGCACCTGATGTAAAGCCGAAGTTAGTTCCACCAATGAACATATACATATTAAGGTGACCCTTTGTGAGCATATCGTCAACGACTTTTGCATAGTCTTCTGCCGATGTTGTGTGATGATGCTCGTCACCCCAGGCATCAAACCAACCATTCCACATTTCCATACAAACCTTTGGAATGTCAGGGAAAAGCTCGTCATGAGCCTTGAAATTTTCTTCAACACGACTGCCGAAATTAAGAGTAGAAAGGCAACCGTCAATAGTACCGTCAAGCAAGTCTGTCATGGAAGTTCCGTCAGATGTGAAAAGAGGTACATTAATTCCACGACTCTCAAAGCCTTTTTTTAGATAATTGAGATACTCTTTATCGTCACCGTAATAGCCATACTCATTTTCACACTGAACCATAATGATTGAGCCACCGTTGGTAGTGAGATATGGCCTGATTTCTTGGCAAAGACGGTCAAGGTACATATCAAATCGTTCTATGTACTTTTCGTTCATACAACGGATTTCCATATCCTCATCAGCCTGAATCCACCAAGGAAGTCCACCGAATTCCCATTCAGAACAGATATAAGGTCCCGGTCTTACAATAACCATAAGGTCTAAATCCTGAGCCATTTTAATGAATTTGCCAATATCAAGAATCCCTGTAAAATCGAACCGTCCCGGAATTTTCTCGTGCATATTCCAAGCACAGTATGTTTCAACACAGTTACAACCCATAGCCTTTAATTTCTTAAAAATATCTGACCAGGTGTCGGGCATATTACGAAAATAATGCACAGCACCTGAAATAAGCTTAATCGATTTTCCGTCTTTTACAAATTGGTCTTTAACAATTTCAAATGTCATTTTGCCACATCCTATATAACATAGTCTTTATATTTATCTGCCATACTTGTCGGCAGAATTGCTTTCAGTTTTGTTCCGTCTGCAGTAAATTCTTCACTTAAAATCTTACCATTGTTACGGATAAAATTCACTTCGCCACCCTTTGAGAATGGTATAAGCAAATTTAGAGTAACGCTCTTTAATTCAAGGACTTTTTCGATTTCTTTTAAGAGTAAATCAAGATTTGTACCCTTGAGAGCGCTAATCATAACAGTCTTGCCGAAGGAAATAAGGTCAAAAACATTTTCTGCCTTATCACATTTATTCATTACTGTGATGATATTGTCACCCTTACAGCCTAATTCACGGAGAATGTCGGTGGTAATCTCAATATGCTCACTGCAATGAATATCCGATGCGTCGCAAACATTGAGAATAACATCAGCCTCACTTGCCTCTTCAAGAGTTGATTTGAATGCCTTGACCAAATCGTGTGGTAATCGGCTGACAAATCCAACTGTGTCAATGAGCATAACATCCTGACCGTTTGGAAGTGATAATTTTCTTGATGTTGGGTCAAGAGTGGCAAAAAGCTTGTCCTCGGCTAAAACACCTGCATCAGTAAGAGCATTCATAAGGGTTGATTTTCCTGCATTGGTGTAGCCAACAAGAGCAACTGTAATGACACCGTCTTTTTCTCGTCTTTTACGGAGAAGCCCTCGTCTTTTTTCAACTTCGCCCATTTGTTCTTGTAAAGCGTACATTCGCCTCATAATATGACGACGGTCACTTTCAAGCTTTGTTTCACCGGGACCACGAGTACCGATACCACCACCAAGACGTGAGAGCTGTTTACCCTTACCCGTAAGTCGAGGAAGTGAATATTTAAGCTGTGCCAACTCAACCTGCAATTTACCTTCACTTGTTTTTGCTCTTAAAGCAAAGATGTCGAGAATTAACTGTGTTCTATCCACAACACGCACATCAGTTGCATTTTCAATGTTTCTAATCTGTGACGGAGTCAGTTCACCGTCGCATACAATCAGGTCGATTTCCTGATTATGACAAAACAGCTCTGCCTCTGCCAACTTGCCTTTTCCGAGAAAGGTTGCCCCGTCAGGAGTGCTTTTTCGTTGAATAATTGAGCCAACAACAGAAGCCCCTGCACTTTCTGTCAGGAGCGTAAGTTCTTCTATTGAAGCGTCAGCATCAAAATCACCGGTATCAACAGAGATTAAAAGTGCCTTTTCAGGTTCTCTTGTAATTTCGTAAAAATCCATAAGTTTTTCCTTGAAAAATATAGGTATTATTCACCTTTTAATAAAAAGTGGTGAAGAGAATTTCCCTCCACCACCGAAACTGTTTTTATCCTTATTTTTTAATTATTCGCTTTACATTAGCAACAGCAATCATAATCCTTGCGCTGACAACCGCAACAATTATTGCGTTCGCAACCACCATTGTTATTATCAGAGAGAAGAATTAAGATGATGATAATAATTAACCAAGTGTTGTTACCGAAGAAGTTACACATTTATTTTCCCCCTTCCTTTTTGTAATTACATTACATATTATGGGAAATGGGAAATTGTGTTACATATGTTTCTTCAATCATTTTACACTTATTTAAGTGATGCGAGAAGTCCACCCTTTGAAATAATATTCTGGATAAATTCAGGGAATGGCTGAGCCTTATAGCTTGTGCCTTTTGTAACATTTGTGATTACACCTGTATCAAAGTCAACAGAAACCTCGTCACCAGCTTCGATTGCATCACAAGCTTCAGGACATTCAAGGATAGGAAGTCCGATGTTAAGTGAGTTTCTGTAGAAAATTCTTGCGAAAGTCTTTGCGATAACGCAAGAAACACCTGCAGCCTTGATAGCAATAGGTGCGTGCTCACGGGATGAGCCGCAACCGAAGTTAACACCGGCAACCATAATGTCGCCCTCTTTAACCTTATTTACAAATTCCTTGTCAATATCTTCCATACAGTGACTTGCCAATTCCTTGTGGTCAGCAGTATTAAGATATCTTGCAGGAATAATAACGTCTGTATCAACGTGGTCACCGTATTTATGTACTAAACCTTGAATTTTCATATTAGAGTACCTCCTCTGGAGTACAAATGTATCCTGCAATTGCACTTGCAGCAGCCACATATGGACTTGCAAGGTAAACTTCACTTGTAGGATGTCCCATTCTGCCTACAAAGTTACGGTTTGTAGTAGAAATTGCCTTTTCTTCAGCAGCGAGAATACCCATATGACCACCAAGACAAGGGCCACAAGTTGGTGTTGAGAATACAGCACCTGCTTCAACAAAGATTTCAGCAAGACCTTCTCTTACACACTGGAGATACACATTCTGTGTTGCAGGAATAACGATACAACGAACATTTTCGTTAACCTTTTTGCCCTTAAGTACTTCAGCAGCAGCACGCATATCTTCAATTCTACCATTTGTACAAGAACCGATAACTGACTGATCAACATAAATCTTATCAAATTCACCAACAATATGAGCATTTTCAGGAAGATGTGGGAATGCAACTGTTGATTTGAGTTCACCTAAATCAATATTGATAACTTCGTCATAAACTGCGTCTTCGTCTGCTGTAAAGATAACAGGCTCACGGTCAGTTCTGCCCTTCATATACTGGAGAGTCTTTTCATCAACTGGGAAAATACCGTCCTTTGCGCCACATTGGATAGCCATATTAGCAATACAGAAGCGGTCGTCCATTGAAAGATTCTGAATACCGTCACCTGTGAATTCAAGTGAACGATAAAGTGCACCGTCAACACCGATTTTACCGATAAGGTGAAGGATTAAATCCTTACCGCTTACCCATTTGTTGAACTTGCCTGTAACGTTAACCTTAATAGCAGAAGGTACCTTGAACCAAGCCATACCTGAAATCATACCTGCGGCCATATCAGTTGAACCAACACCTGTTGAGAATGCACCGAGTGCACCGTAAGTACAGGTGTGAGAGTCAGCACCGATAACTGTGTCACCTGAAATAACGATTCCTTTTTCAGGAAGAAGAGCGTGTTCAATACCCATTTGTCCTACATCAAAGAAATTCTTGATTTTGTATTCTCTTGCAAATGTACGAACCTGTTTGCAGTGTTCAGCAGATTTAATGTCCTTGTTAGGTGTGAAATGGTCCATAACAAGAGCGATTTTTTCTCTGTCAAATACATCTGTAAAGCCTTTTGCTTTCATTTCATTGATTGCAACAGGGCTTGTAACGTCGTTACCCATAACAAGGTCAAGACGAACATTGATAAGCTGTCCTGCTTCAACCTTATCCAATCCTGCATGAGCAGCAAGGATTTTCTGTGTCATTGTCATACCCATAATTTTACTCTACCCCTTTAATATTTCTGTCGCCACTTTCAAGAGCAGTAAGACCTGAACGAGAAAGCTCACAGATACCGTGTTTTTCCATTTTGTCGATAAATTTATCAATAAGGCTTGGAAGACCTGTAAGTTCAGCAGTGATAGTTGTGTGACCAATGTCCATAACACGAGCACCAAAGCCGTTGATTGTTTTAAGAACCTTTTTTCTGTCCTTGTTAAGAGCATGAACCTTAATAAGAAGGATTTCTGACTGAATTGCCTGACCTTCGTCAAGGTTGATTACCTTGATAACCTCTTCAAGACGAGAAAGTTGTTGCATAACCATTGTAACCTTGTATTCTTCAACGTCAGAAACGATAGTCATTCTTGAAAATTCAGGACTTTCAGTTTCAGAAACTGTAAGAGACACAACGTTGTATCCACGACGAGCAAAAAGTCCTGCAACTCGTAAAAGCACACCTGTACGGTTGTAAACAAGTGCTGATAAATAAATTCGTTTTGTGTTTTCCATAATATGTACCTCAATTAGCATTTACTGCCTCCCTCTGACGAGGGAGGAGTCTGCGACAGCAGACGGAGGGAGAGATAGTTAATATGCAAACTGGCTACCCCTCAGTCAACTTCGTTGACAGCTCCCCTGACAAGGAGAGCCTATTTTATACTGTAACCTTATAAATTGTAGTTGTCTTAACAACCTCGTCCTTATCAAACACACAATTATAGAAAGAAGGTGTGTTTGTAGCATTTGGATAATACTGTGTTTCAAGGCAGAAGCCACAACGGAAATCCATCGGAATATTGTTCTTACCGATTTTGCCTTCAAGGAAGTTACCAACATATAACTGCATACCAGGTAAGTCAGTAAGACAATCAAGTTTTACACCATTTGGAGCAGTAACAGTAGCAGCAAGACGAAGTTCCTTGTTATAATCGTTAATGCAGAAGTTGTGGTCATAGCCATTACCTGCGTCGAGCTGTTCATAATCAGCACCGATATCCTGACCAATTATCTTTGGTACTCTGAAATCAAATGGAGTACCTGTAACATCTCTAATTTCACCTGTTGGGACAAGTCCTTCACCCATAGGAGTGAATGCATCAGCATTTATGTAAAGAGTGTGATCAAGAATGTCACCGTTCTGATAACCCTTAAGATTAAAGTAAGCGTGATTAGTAAGGTTGAATGCAGTCTTTTTGTCAGAAACCGCTGTGTAATCAATGATAATCTCATTCTTATCAGTAAGAGTGTAACGAACAGTTACCTTCTTGTTTCCTGGGAAGCCCTCTGTACCGTCAGGGCTGAAATATGAGAACTCAACAGCATCACTGTCAACGATAATTGCATCCCATACAGCCTGTGAGAATTCACCGTTACTGTGAAGAGTAACATCACCGTGAGTAGTTGTAACAGGAACCTTAACACCGTCAATTGTAATTCCGCCTGCTGAAATTCTGTTAGCAACAGGACCAACTATAACGCCCTGATAATCGTGACGATTTTCGAAGCCTTCCATATCGTCAAAGCCGAGCAATAAATCAAGCTCATTTTCGTCCTTGTCCTTAACTAAAATACTCTGTAAAGTAGCACCCCAAGTGATAAGGTTAATTTTCATATTATTGTTGTTTTCGATAAGGAAAGAATCAACCTGTTTTCCGTCCTTTGTCATACCAAAAACTGATTTTGTGATACTCATAAAATCAACTCCAAATCATAATTTATTTAGAAATCTATATACGAATATAATTATATTACTTTAATGCGATAAAGTCAACAATTATTTATGTGCATAAAGCAAAAATACAGCCAATGTTATTGCAAAATTATCATTATATAAAAAGAAAAACACCCTACAACAGAGGTGTGCACAAGTCCAGTAAAAACGGACAATAGAAAAAAGAACCCTCCTATGGTAGAATAAAACTATCATAGGAGGAATTTTTATGCCCAGAAGTTACAGACACATAAAAGAATACGAAAAAGAAATATTGGAATTAAAAGAAC
>JAZNTF010000112.1:0-4101 GCA_045591625.1 Candidatus Fimenecus sp. | reverse complement strand
AAAATTTTATCAATTTTCCTTGCAATTTTAATGGTAATATCAATTTTCCCACTCACAGCAAGTGCAGCTACATCAGGCACCTGTGGTGATAATCTTACATGGTCTTACAACATAACAACAGACATCTTAACAATTTCAGGTACAGGGGCTATGTATGATTATTATTATAATAATCGCCCATGGGAAGAATATGAGGACGACATTAAAAATGTCGTAATTAATAATAGTGTAACAACAATTGGTACTTATGCATTTTATGGTTGCAATAAAATTACAAGTGTTACAATCGGTGATAGTGTAACATCAGTCAATGAAAGAGCATTTAGTAGTTGCAACAGCCTTACAAGTGTATCAATCGGTGACAATGTTACATCAATTGGTTATGGTGCATTTGGTTACTGCGAAAGCCTTATAAGCATAACAATACCTGGCAGTGTAAAAATAATTGATGGCTGGGCATTTCAAAGGTGCTATAGCCTTGCAATTGTAACGATATCGGACAGTGTAACATTAATCGATGATTATGCATTTTATGATTGTAATAGCCTATCAAGTATTACAGTAGATAGTAATAATACATATTATTCAAGTGATGGATATGGGGTACTATTCAATAAAAACAAGACCACACTTATTCAATATCCAATAGGTAATACAAGGACAAACTACACAATCCCTGAAAGTGTAACAGTAATAGGTAATTATGCGTTTAGAGGTTGCACCAGCCTTTCAAATGTAACAATCCCTGAGAGTGTAACAGCAATAGGTGATTATGCATTTTATGGTAGCACCAGCCTTTCAAGTGTAACAATCCCTGAAAGTGTAACAGCAATAGGTAATTATGTATTTTATGGTTGCACCAGCCTGGCAAGTGTAATAATCCCTGACAGTGTAGTAACAATCGGTGATAATGCTTTTTCTGGTTGTACCAGCCTTCCAAGTATAACTATCCCTGACAGTATAACATCAATTGGTGATTCTGCATTTTCTAAATGCTCCAAACTTACAAGTGTGACAATTCCTAACAGCGTAACAGCAATAGGTAATAGTGTATTTTATTGTTGCGAAAGCCTTACAAATGTAACAATCCCTGACAGCATAACAACAATCGGTGAATATGTTTTTTTAGGTTGTGAAAGCCTTACAAGTATAATAATCCCTGACAGTGTGACATCAATCGGTAAAGAGGCGTTTAATGGTTGCGACAGCCTTACAAGTGTAACAATTCCTAACAGTGTAAAAACAATCCATTATTCGGCATTTAGGGGTTGCGATAGTCTTACAGAGTTTATAGTAGATAGCAATAATAAATACTATTCAAGTGATGATTATGGTGTTTTATTTAATAAAGATAAAACTTTACTTATTCAATATTCAATTGGTAATACAAGAACAAATTACACAATCCCTGACAGTGTAACTTCAATCGGTGGTACAGCATTCTATTATTGTGATAACCTTACAAGTATAACAATCCCTGACAGTGTAACTTCAATCGGTAGTTGGGCATTTGCTTTTTGCACTGGTTTTACAAGTATAAAAATCCCTGACAGTGCAACAGAAATCGGCCCTCATGCATTTTACGAGTGTGCCAACCTTACAAGTGTAATAATTCCTGTCAGTGTAAAAACAATCCATTATTCGGCATTTAGTAGTTGCAACAGCCTTACAAGTGTATATTATGTTGGCACAGAAGCACAATGGAGGAGTATTTCTATAAGTTCTGATAATGAAAAATTAACCAAAGCAACAATTCATTATAATCATAAACACGGATACAATCATGTTGTAACAACACCAACTTGCACAGAACAAGGATATACTACATACACATGTGAATGTGGCGATACTTATATTGACGATTATGTTGATGCATTAAGACACACAGAAGAAAGCATTCCTGCAGTAGTATCTACTTGTACTGAAACAGGACTCACAGAAGGTGTAAAATGTTCAGTATGTGGTGAAACGCTTACAGAACAAAAAGAGCTTCCTGCAAATGGTCACACAGAAGAAATCATTCCTGCAGTAACACCAACCTGTACAGAAACAGGTCTTACAGAGGGTGCAAAATGTACTGTTTGTGGTGAAACACTCACCGAACAAGAAAAGGTTCCTGCAACAGGCCACGCAGATAACGATGGTGACGGATATTGTGACGAATGTGACGAACAACTTTGTGACCACGCTTGTCATAGCGATAGCTTTCTTAGAACTTTGTTCTGGAAAATAACTCGATTCTTCAACAAACTCGTTGGTAAAAATAAATACTGCGAATGTGGTGTTGCACATTATTAATTAAATAATACACAAACAAAAAACTCCCTTGAAATCTCAAGGGAGTCATTTTTATGTAATTTGAAAATCAGTTATTGATGAACTTATCTTCTTCGTTATTCCAGCTGTAAAGCTTTCTAACTTCTTCACCAACCTGTTCTGCCGGATGTTCAGCAGCAAGTTTTCTCATAGCCTTGAAGTGAACCTGACGACCTGCATTTGACATATCGAGAAGGAATTCCTTAGCGAATGAACCGTCCTGAATATCTGAAAGGATTTTCTTCATAGCTTTCTTTGTTTCTTCTGTGATAACCTTAGGACCTGTGATATAATCACCGTATTCAGCAGTATTTGAAATTGAATATCTCATACCTGCAAAACCACTCTGGTAAATAAGGTCAACGATAAGCTTCATTTCGTGGATACATTCAAAGTAAGCGTTTCTTGGGTCGTAACCTGCTTCGCAAAGTGTTTCAAAACCTGCCTGCATAAGAGCACAAACACCACCGCAAAGAACTGCCTGTTCACCGAAAAGGTCTGTTTCTGTTTCTGTTCTGAAGTCTGTTTCAAGAACACCTGCACGAGCACCACCGATAGCAAGTGCATATGCAAGAGCCTTGTCAAGAGCCTTACCTGAAGCGTCCTGATGAACAGCAACAAGACAAGGAACACCCTTACCAGCCTGATATTCTGAACGAACTGTATGACCGGGTCCCTTAGGAGCAATCATAGTAACATCAACGAATGATGGAGGAGTGATACAACCGAAATGAACGTTGAAACCGTGAGCGAACATAAGCATATCGCCCTCTTTAAGGTTTGGTTCAATATCTTTCTTATACATATCAGCCTGTAATTCGTCGTTGATAAGAATCATGATGATGTCAGCTTTCTTTGCAGCTTCAGCTGCTGTGAAAACTTCGAAGCCCTGCTTTTCAGCCTTTGCCCATGATTTACTGCCTTCGTAAAGACCGATGATAACGTTGCAACCTGATTCTTTCGCATTAAGAGCGTGAGCGTGACCCTGGCTACCGTAACCGATAACTGCAATAGTCTTGCCGTCCAATAATCCTAAATTACAATCTTCTTGATAAAACATTCTCTGTGCCATAGTTTTAATCTCCTATAAATTAAATATTTTGAGTTGTTTGACATCTTGTTTGCGTTGTCATACAACATATTATATACGATAATACAACTTTGTCAAGACTTTTTTTGAAAAAATTAGTCAAAACTTATTTGCTCGTTAATTACAGCGTGGTGCAAGTGAATCGTAATAGCACTCTTAACACCCACAGAATCTCTGTTTTTAAGGAAATTCATAATCATAATGTGGTCCTTGTATGCTTCTTCTGCAATTGTTTCAAGGTTATAGTTCATTTCAATAGTTTTACGAACTGTATTTGAAAGAATAGGGAAGAAGTGACCGAGAAATTCGTTATGAGATGCCTTGAGTATTGCTCCGTGGAAAGCACTTTCAGACTCAATTCTCTTAGCACCACGAGGGTCATTTTTGAGTTCAGCCTGACAAATCTCACCAAGACGAAGAATTTCTTCAATTTCTTCATCCGTAGCTCGCTTGCAGGCAAGTGCGGCAGCTTCAGGCTCAAAAATCAATCGTGCTTCATATAAATCTCGCAAAGTGACTTTGTTTTTTGTGAAATCATTTACATCTATTTCTTGTGCATACTGGTCGATTTCTTCAGAAACATAAGTACCCTTACCGCGTTTAACAACAAGAATACCAACGGAAATAAGTGTTCTTATAGCCTCACGAAGTGTAGTACGGCTTATTCCCAATTCCTGTGAAAGTTCATTTTCATT
>JAZNTF010000111.1:0-5639 GCA_045591625.1 Candidatus Fimenecus sp. | reverse complement strand
CTCCGGTGGAGACCTCTGCGAAGCAGAAGCACCGACCGAGCCGGCAGGCGAGACTTACCCGACCCTACAAGGTTTGTTGGTTCTATCACAATTACAATCGCAACGCAGTTCCGACACTTTGCGTTTTGCACTTTGCACTTCTACGACAAATTATAATTTGAATAGTGAAATAATTAGGGCGAGGTTTTGACCCCGCCCTACATTTATTGTTATTTTAATTTTTTGTTGAAATTTTTGCTTGTTGCTTTGATTGAAAAATATACTATTCCCCAGATTACAAAATAAACTGTTATGAAAATAATTGTAAAAATCAACAGAACTTTGGGCTCAAACGGAATCCAGGTATTTACCACATAACAAAATGAATATGCCACATAAAGAGTGGAAAGATGACAAAGCAATGATTTTGATATTCCCCAATGCTCAATTTGATTAAATATGCTTGCACCTGCATGAACAAATGCCAACAAATAAGTTGAAATAATACCTGTCATCACTTCCAAACCACTCAACATAAAACCATCAACAGTTTTTGAAAGTATAAAATATATAACTCCTAAAATCATTGGTCCGAAACCTGAGAATACAAGTCCACGGTGCAAAAATTCTTTTACATATTTATTCATATTACAAACCTAACCTTTCTTTAACATTTTTAAGATTTCTTCGTGACACGAAATCAACATACCCGTTTTTAAAAACAACAGTCAACGAGCCACCGATACTTGCTTTGAATTTATCAATTTGTTTGATATTAGCGATACATGACTGATTAATTTTAACAAAGCTATCATTCAGGTTTTCTTCTAACTGATAAAGCCTTGATTTAAGCCTGTATTTTTTATTTTCAGTTAATGCATATACCTTGTTGTCTTCAGTGATGAAACAGTGTACATCATTGTGGTTGAGTTTTACTGTTTCGTTCTCAGTATATCCTATCAGGTCAACAGAACAGTTTTTCACAAGCTCCTCAATTTCACTCACTAAGAGAGTTTTTTTGTGAGCATATATTGTGATTTCTTCGTCACGAGTAGGGTCAATTACAATTCTGAGTTTCATGAAATTCCTCCTTGCAATTGTATGATATCATTCTGGTTTTAGGTTTGCAATACATTAAAAGTATTCGGTATTTTAGAGAGTGTATTCGGCAAAAAAAGTGGCGAGGTACTAACCCCGCCACGCATTTCATAAAAATTAGTTTTTGATTGGTAAACCTGAGCCATCTTTGAATGAGCCACAGAGAATCATAATAAAGTCGATGAGTGAACCTATACCAAGGAATCCACATGTGAGAAGCCAAAGGATACCTGTACCAACTTTACCTACATAAAAACGGTGAATTCCTAAACCTCCTAAGAAGAAGCAAAGAAGTGCAGCAACCGCTTTTGATTTTGGAGACACTGCTGGAGCAGTTTCAACAACAACATTAACCTGATTTTCCATAATAATAAAATCCCCCTTGAATTGATTGAGTTGTTTCCTCTCTTATATTATATATCTTATTCGAAATTTGTCAACAATTCTGTCAAATTATGTTTGTTTTTTTATTGATTTTTGTCGTTTTTAAACAAGAACAATATCAGGTTATATGATTTCTCCGCCACCCAGGACTGTATCACCGTCAAAGATTACAAGTGACTGTCCTTTTGTGATTGCTCGTTGTGGCTCGTCGAATTTAACGTGCAATATCCCGTCTTCTGTCTGCCATACAGTTGCCGGTTGCTCCTTGTGTCGATATCGTACACGAGCAAGGACACGGATAGGCTCTGTGAGTGTTTTTCCGCTGATTATATTTACGTTTTTAGCAGTTACCGTATCAGTGAATAAATCTCCATTATCACCAAGGATTACATTGTTGGTTTCAGGGTCAATATTCATTACATAAAGTGGAGTTTTATATGCAATTCCAAGTCCTTTTCGTTGACCGATTGTATAATTTACAATTCCCTTATGCTCACCAAATGAAAAGCCTGTTTTATGGACAAACTGACCTTTTGGATAGGTTTTATTATTATATGATTTTATGAAGCTGACATAATCTCCGTCAGGGACAAAGCAGATATCCTGACTATCCTTTTTTCGTGCAGTTATAAGGTCATTTTCTTCTGCAATCTGACGAATTTCAGGCTTTGTGTATTCACCCAATGGGAATTTGATGTGTTTGAGTTGCTCCTGTGTGAGCATATAAAGGAAATAGCTCTGGTCCTTGCTTTCATCAACTGCTTTTTTGAGCTTATATTCACCATCTTCAAATACTACTCGAGCATAATGACCTGTCACAACAAAATCCGATTCTAATTCCTGCATTTTATCCATCATAGCACCGAATTTAAGTGTACGGTTACACTCAACACAAGGGTTTGGTGTTTTGCCATTTTCGTAAAACTCAATAAACTTATCAATAACCTGTTTTTTGAATTCTTCTTTAAGCGGAAAAATATAAAAAGGCATACCGAGTTTATCGGCAACTGCTTTTGCATCACTGCAATCCCCTTCGATATACAGTTGCATTGTAGCACCGACACATTGGTAGCCTTCATTTTTCATAAGTAAAGCAGCGACGGAGCTATCAACTCCGCCACTCATAGCAATTACTGCTTTTTTCATATATTCACCCAAGTTCAAGCATTTTATCAATGCATTTTTTGGCTTTCTCGATTGTTTCGTCATCCAGTGTGATTTCTTCTCCACCCTTGCCGATAATTGTGTTGTAAAGGTCAACAAGAGTTGTTGCTTTCATATCAGGACAAATAAGCTTTGGTGAAAGAGCATAGAAATTCTTATCAGGACATTCATACTGCAAGGATTCTGCAATACTGATTTCTGTACCGATAATGAAATTCTTATGGTCACTTTCCTTTGCAAATTTCATTATACCTGTTGTTGAACCAACATAGTCAGCTTCTGCAACTACTTCAGGCTTACATTCAGGATGAACGAGAAGGAGTGAATCAGGATAATATTCTTTTGCTTTTTTAACATCTTCCTTTGTAATCTGACCGTGAATTGGACAACCACCGTTAACAAACTTGAATGTTTTTTCAGGAAGCTGTTTTGCAACAAAGTCACCTAAATTACAGTCAGGGATAAAGAGAATTTTATCATTTGGGAGTTTGCTTACAACATTTACTGCTGATGCAGATGTTACACACACATCACAAACAGTTTTAAGTGCCGCAGTTGTGTTGATATAAGCAACCACTGTGTAATCAGGGTTTTCCTTTTTGATTTCGTTGATATATTCAACGCTCATCTGCTCTGCCATTGGGCAACCAGCCACAGGGCTTGTGATATAAACTGTTTTTTCAGGTGAGAGAATTTTTACGGTTTCTGCCATAAAACGAACACCACACATAATTACAGTTTTAGCATCTGTTTTTTCTGCAAGTACGCTTAACTGAAAGCTATCACCTGTGAAATCAGCGATTTCGATAATTTCACGAGCAACATAACTGTGAGCCAATATACAAATATCTTTTTCTTTTTTTAGTTGCAGGATTTTTTCCTGCATTTCTTTTACTGTCATTTTAATCTTCCTTTTTTAAGGTTAAAACCACAATGCAGGCGTGGAAGCCTGCCACTACGCATTATTGCGGGTCGTCGAGGACGCCGACCCCTACATTTTATAAAATTGATTTATTTTTTCGCAAGACAATGTGGTTAAGGCGAAGCTGTATCGGGTATACCGCGAGCCGACAGCCACGCAGTATTGCGGAAAAAGAAACAATTTTAATGATGGTGGTCTTCGAATTCAAAGTCTGCAGGGTCGTACTCAATTCCATTCTTGTCGTAATAATCCTTAACGGCTGCTTTGATTGCCTGTTCAGCAAGAACTGAGCAATGAATTTTAACTGCTGGAAGTCCGTCAAGAGCTTCAACAACTGCTTTATTTGTAAGCTTAAGTGCTTCGCTCAATGGCTGACCCTTAATCATATCAGTTGCAATTGAGCTTGTTGCGATTGCAGATGCGCAACCATAAGTGTTGAACTTAACATCTGTAATAATATCATTCTCAATTTTGAGATACATTTTCATAATATCGCCACATTTTGCGTTGCCAACTTCTCCTATTCCGTCAGCATCCTCTAATTTTCCTACATTATGAGGATTGACAAAATGTTCCATTACTTTTTCTGAATATTCCATTATACTAAACCTCTTTCTTTTTGTATCTTTTCCCACAATGGTGACATATCACGAAGTCTGTCAATAATTGGTGGTAATTTCTCTAAAATATAATCCATTTCGTCAGGTGTGTTATCTTCACAAAGGCTCAAACGAAGTGAACCGTGAGCAACCTCATGAACGAGTCCGATTGAAAGAAGAACGTGGCTTGGGTCAAGCGAACCTGATGTACAAGCTGAACCTGAAGAAGCGCTGATTCCCATTAAGTCAAGGTAAAGAAGGAGTGATTCACCCTCAACACCCTCGAAGCAAGCGCTTACATTACCGGGAAGTCTGTGTTCACGATCACCGTTAATACGGCTCAAATCGATTTTAAGAATGCCCTCAATGAGTTGTTCTCTCATTGAAATGAGCTTCTTTGTATTTTCTTCCATATTGTCGCAAGCATCCTTAAGTGCTGCTGCCATACCAACGATTGCAGGAACGTTTTCTGTACCTGCACGACGATTTTTTTCCTGTGCGCCACCTTCAATAAGGTTAGGAAGTCTTATACCCTTTTTACAGTAAAGACCACCAACACCCTTTGGTCCGTGGAATTTATGACCTGAGAAAGACATCATATCAATATTGTCAGCCTTTACATCAACAGGAATATGACCAACTGCCTGAACAGCGTCTGTATGGAAAAGTACACCCTTTTCACGACACACTGCACCGATTTCACGGATTGGCTGAACAGTACCAATTTCGTTGTTTGCGTACATAATTGTAACAAGTGCTGTATCCTCACGGATTGCATTTTTCACGTCCTCCACTTTTACAAGTCCGTTTTCGTAAACATCAAGAAGTGTGATTTCGAAGCCTTCTTTTTCGAGAACATTTAATGTGTGAAGAACTGCATGATGTTCAAATTTTGAACTGATAATATGTTTCTTACCTTTTTTTGCCATTAAGTGTGCTGCACCTTTGATTGCCCAGTTGTCACTTTCGCTACCACCTGATGAAAAATAAACATCATTAGAGTCGGCACCGATACATTCTGCAACAGTATTTCTTGCATCCCTTACTGCGTGGAAAGCATCTTGTCCAACTGAATGAAGGCTTGATGGATTTCCGTAGATTTCCTGAAAACAAGGCATCATTGCATCAAGGGCAACCTTTGAAATTTTTGTTGTTGCAGCATTATCTGCATAAACTTTCATATATACATCTCTTTTCGTTAAATTCAATCAAATTTCTTATTTCACAGTAAATTACTATGAATTCATTTATATGATACTACTACTGTTATTTTTTGTCAATTATAACAATATACAAATAGCACTAATTCAGGAAGAATTTTTCGGCAATTCTTACAGATGACATAGCATCCTTACCATAATAGTCTGCACCTATCATCTTTGCATATTCTTCTGTAAGTACTGCACCACCAACCATTACAGCAACATCATTAGTTTGTTCGTGTAAAAGTTTTATTGTTTCCGCCATACTTGGAACTGTTGTTGTCATAAGTG
>JAZNTF010000110.1:0-15256 GCA_045591625.1 Candidatus Fimenecus sp. | reverse complement strand
ATACATAGACCCGTTCACGGGTAACAAGTAACAAACCTTTGCAGAAGGTAGTCGTAGGGTACGCCTTGAGGCGATGCCAGTATCATAGGGCTTTGCCCGCATATGAAGAACCCCCGGCTTAGCCGGGGGGTTACTATTTTTCATAAATTATCCTCTTTCCCTTTTTAAAACTTTATGGTAAAATTAATATGTTACAGAAAATAATTCGGTTGAGAGGATGTGAATCGTATGAAGCTTGTATTGTTGACTGCTCTTGGTGTTGGTGGAGCATCCGTTATCGGTGCTCTCTTTGGTTTTGTCTTCAAGAAAATCAGCCATAAGTTCAGTGATATCGTTCTGGCTTTTGCTGCCGGTGTTATGCTTGCGGCATCTGTAATAGGACTTGTTTTACCATCTTTGGAATATGGCGGTAAATTCTCTTTACTCGTAACTATTGCAGGTGTTTTTTGTGGAGCATTGTGTGTGAATCTTATTGATAAACTTGTACCACATCTTCACAAATTGACGGGTGTTGATATTGAAAATCATCCTGATACACAAAAACAGCTTGATAAGGTTTTGCTTTTTGTGATTGCGATTGCAATACATAATCTGCCTGAGGGTATTGCTGCGG
Source organism: Candidatus Fimenecus sp. (assembly GCA_045591625.1). Lineage (GTDB taxonomy): Bacteria > Bacillota > Clostridia > Oscillospirales > Acutalibacteraceae > Fimenecus. The sequence continues at coordinate 14,643 of JAZNTF010000110.1, read as the reverse complement.
GTGTTGGTTTTGGTACGGGAAATGTTACGGATGCCCTTGTTATTGCAGGTGGTATAGCTTTGCAGAATATTCCTGAAGGTATGGTGATTATTGCACCGATGTTGGCTGCAGGAATGAGTCACAGAAGAACATTTATTATTGCAATTATTACAGGTGTTGTTGAAGTTATCGGTACATTGTTAGGATATTTTGCTGTCACTGTTTCAACAGCAATTCTGCCTTTTGCCCTAGCTTTTGCAGGTGGTACAATGCTTTATGTAATAAGTGACGAAATGATACCTGAAACTCACGCTCACGGTAGTGAACGAGGAGCAACATATTCGTTGCTAGCAGGTTTCTGTTTAATGCTTGCTTTTGATGTATTATTAGGATAGGAGATATAAATATGATAAAGTACATTGGTGTAAATGACCACGATATTGATTTGTTTGAGGGACAGTACATTGTTCCGAATGGTATGGCATATAATTCATACATAATTGAAGACGAAAAAATCGCAATTATGGATACTGTTGATGCTAATTTTAAAGATGAATGGTTTGAGAATATTAAAAAAGAACTTGGTGATAAAGCACCTGATTATTTAATTGTTCAGCATATGGAGCCTGACCATTCAGCAAACATTGACGAGTTTGCAAAAGCATATCCGAATGCTACTATCGTTGCAACTGACAGAGCATTTGTGATGATGAATAAATTTTTCGGTACAGATTATGCTGACAGAAGACTTGTAGTAGGCGAGGGTGATACATTAAATCTTGGTGAACACACACTTACATTCGTTTTGGCACCTATGGTTCATTGGCCTGAGGTTATGATGACTTATGACAGTCACGAAAATGCACTTTTCTCTGCTGACGGTTTCGGTAAATTTGGCGCACTTGATGTGGAAGAAGATTGGGCTTGTGAAGCAAGAAGATACTACTTCGGTATTGTTGGTAAATATGGTGCACAGGTACAGGCTGTGCTTAAAAAGGCGGCAGGACTTGATATTCAGACAATTTACCCGTTACATGGACCGGTTCTTAATGAAAATCTCGGATATTACCTTGATTTGTATAACACATGGTCATCATACGGTGTTGAAAGTGAAGGAATACTTATTTGTTATACATCTGTTTATGGCAACACTAAAAAAGCAGTTGAGATTTTGGCTGATGAACTCAAAAATGCAGGTTGTCCAAAGGTCGTTGTTAATGACCTTGCTCGTTGCGATATGGCAGAAGCCGTTGAGGACGCTTTCAGATATGGAAAAATTATTCTTGCTACCACAACTTACAACGGTGATTTGTTCCCGTTTATGAGAGAGTTTGTCAATGAGCTTACAGAACGTGGATACAGGAATCGTAAAATCGGTATCGTTGAAAATGGTTCATGGGCACCTGTTGTGAAGAATAAAATTGTAAAAGCATTTGAGCTATGCAAGAATCTGGAATTTGCTGAAACTGTTGTTACAGTTCATTCAGCGGTAAAAGACGAAAATCTTGAACAAATCAAAAAGTTAGCAGAAGAAATGAAATAATGATTTACAGGCAGGTTGTTTGACCTGTCTGTTTTTATATTTCAAATTGTAATTTGTAGGGGAGATGTCACCGCAAGGTGACAGATGGGTTACAAAAATGTTTTTCGTTAGTTTGATAGTAAAGAAACAAATCCCTCAGTCTCACGACCTTCGACAGCTCCCCTTTCAGGGGAGCCAAGATGGTGTCGCCACCACTACAACTCATCGATAATCTTCAATTTATTGGGGAAAACATATAATTAAAGGACCTCGCTTGAGGTCCTTTTTCTTTACCATTCAAATTTTTCGTTGAAAACTTTTTCACCGTTGTTATTATATGCTTCGAGGGTGAATCCGTCAGGTGAAAGAGTCATTTTTGATGCTACATAACCATTATCCGTTTTACCGCCGTCCATATATCCTATAATATCAGGGTGAGCAGATAATATAGATTTTTCTGCTTCGTCATCTGTTGTGCCGAGGAGTCTGCATTGATGAGTGTGACCTGAAAGAATAAGTCTTGTGCCAATTCTGTCAAGCTCATTCCATCCTGTTTCGGAAAGCTCCTGGTCAGCATCACACAATGTCCAGGAATGAGAAATTGCAATAACTTTTTCGTTTTCAAAACTTACTGTTTTCATCCAGTCAATCATATCAGCACGGTATTGCCCGTAATTGTTCATACCACCATATTCAGGATGTGAATCCTCTTTGTCCTCACCACTGTCAAGAACAATAAACGAATATGGTCCCATATCGGTTGTGTAATAGAATTCGTTAAGACCTAATGAATCGAGAATTTTTCCTGCATATTGACCACGTGTTTCGTGGTTGCCTCGTGCATAGATAATCGGTTTTATTCCCTTTGCAACTTCACCGGCAAATTTAACGATATTTCTCACGACCTCTTCTTCAAAATCGACTCCGGGAGAAGAGTCACCAAGGAGAAGGACAGAATCATAATCACCGACATGGCTGATTGCCTTGTATGCCTCATCTAATTCTGTGTGCCAGTCAGAAATAACGAGGAAAGTTTGATTTTCACTATCGTTGTATTTGAATGAGTATTTTTCTGAATTAACAGTTTTTCCGCGGTGACTACCATAGCTGTATTGTTCAAACACTTGAGTTGAGCCGACAGAATATGTGTTATTTCTTAAATGCTCGTATGGTATGTTAATGCTATGGATTTTCGAATCAGTATTTAGCCTTCCGCCGGATTCGTCAAAAATTTTATAGTCTTTTCCATTATAATTGTACTCAACATAACCTGTACCGTAATTGTTTGTTGAGAAAACGACACTGTATTCATTGCCGTTGTCAATAACTGACGGTGAAGATGTAATTTTGTATGGTACAACAGGGAAAAGGTTAAAGATTCCGATTAAAAGGGTAATTGCAAGGATAATGGCGGTAACAGTTTTCCTTGATTTGTCCTTTAAATTCGGTAAAAATAAAACAGAAAAAGGAACTAAAATGAGAAATGCTGCAACAAAAAGTGAGTCCTTAAGATACAGTAAGGTTACATATTTTGCTTCTCCCGTAAATGCTACAACGGTATAAATGATTGCAAAAATAACAACGAAAAATGTTGCAATTGAAGAGATAATCAATAGTGCAGAATACCACTTTTCATTACCGCTGATTTTATGCTTCCTTAACAGAGTCAGAATAGAAAGTAATACGGAATTTAAGGCAAGTACAGGCACAAGAGCTTGTAGAATACCTTCCTTGCCGAGTGAAAGCTCAATAAAAATCCAGTTCAATCTGCCTGCGTAATAAAATATAATTCCTACTACTGACAACGCAAGTAAAAGAGCCGGATATGCTGATGATTTGAAGAAAATTTTTAATCTGGACATAAAACCATTCCTTTATTTTAAGCATAAATCAAGTATAACATCGAGTAAAAATACTGTCAATAAAGGGTGCTTGTAAATGTTACAGAACCATTAAAAATGATTACATTAATTTAACTTTGGTTGACAAGAAACCATAAAAAGGATATTCTATAGTATATAATGTAAAATTATGCAAGGAGGGACACAATGGAAAATATAGAATATATTCTTCGATATATACTTTGCTTTTTTGCTATTGCAGTGATACTTAACTGTGTATGGTCGCTTATCCGTTTGCGTCCCGACAAAAAAGTGTATGCGGTATTGGTTGATATGTCTAATGACAAACAGTATCCGATAACATATTACGAGACATCTGTGGGCAGAAGCAAGTATTGTGATATTGTTTTTTCAAATTCTACAGTTTCCCGTTCACATGCAGTTATAGCTTTACGAAAAGATGGATTTTATGTTTTCGATACAGAGTCAAAAACAGGTGTATATGTAAATGAAGACAGAATTGAAAAGTCAGAAAAGATTTCTGACGGAGATGTAATTGCTTTTGGTACTGCAATTATGAAATTCTATATCGGCAATGACGGTAATAATGACTATTCACATAAAAAGGAAAAGAAACAAGTTGTAAATAAGCTTGTGAATATTGTTGACGGAGGTGAGTTTGTTCTTGATGGTGATTACATCACAATAGGACGGCAAAGAGGTAGCAATATTGAAATACCGGCACAATATGTTTCACGTAATCAGGCGGAATTGTTCAGAGACGGTGATTTTTGGTACATTGAAAATCATGGAACAATTACAAAAACCACTTTGAATGGTTATGCAATAACACGAGTTACCCAATTGGTTGATGGCGATGTTATAAAAATCGGGGACTATGCATTTTTATACGAAGAAAAATAATTTTGGAAGTTCTGAAAAAAGGCAGGTGATAAAATATGAATTTGGCAAAAGGTAAAAATGTAAATCCGTATATTATGCTTTTGATAATTACCGGATTTCAGTTTATATGCTTTATGACACTTATAACATCCGTTTCTAAAGAATTCAGAACAGATGTAATGATATCTTTTGGTGGATACCTTTTGATAGAATATGCATATTTTATCGGTACAGGTCTTGTTCTTAAACGCAGAGGATTTGAAGTAGAATTAATTGCTTTTCTATTGACATCCATAGGACTTTCTATAACGGCAAGTGTTTATCCTGATGGTATTTTAAAACAATTCTTTGCCGTGGTTATCGGTATAGTCGGATTTGTACTTTTGCAGATATTTATGAGAGATTTAAAACTGTGTATAGCGATCCGTGTGCCTGTTGCAGCAGTAGCAGTAGGACTTCTTGCATTTACTCTTGTTTTCGCAAGCTTTACAAATGGCGCAAAAAACTGGATATACATTAGCGGAATATCAGTTCAACCATCTGAAATAGTAAAAGTTGCATTTATTTTTGTAGGAGCAGCAACTCTTGAGAAACTACAATCAAATCGAAGCTTAACGAAGTTCATTATATTTGCTCTTGGTTGTGTTGGTTTGCTCTTCCTGATGTATGACTTTGGTACGGCTTTGATTTTCTTCTTCACATTTATTGTTATTTCTTTTATGCGTTCAGGTGATGTAAGAACAATTGCTCTTGTTTGTACGGCAGCGCTTATGGGTGGCTTGTTGGTGCTTGTTTTCCGACCTTATGTTGCAAGTCGTTTTGAAGCCTATGGTCATGTGTGGGAGTATTTTGATTCATCAGGATATCAACAGACAAGAACAATGATATATTCTGCCAGCGGGGGCTTGTTTGGTGTCGGACTCGGAAACGGAAAATTGCGTGAAGTTTTTGCCGCAACGGAAGACTTGATTTTTGGCGTTGTTTGCGAAGAATTCGGAATGATTATGGCGGGAGCAATTTTGCTTTCTTATGTTGCATTGTTGGTTTATTCAATCCGGCATTCGAGATATGCCCGTTCATCATTTTATGCTATATGTGCCTGTGCGGCAGCATCACTTATGCTGTTTCAGGCTGCATTGAATGTTTTTGGTGTAAACGATATTTTACCGTTAACAGGTGTTACACTTCCGTTTATCAGTCGTGGTGGCTCAAGTATCATAAGTTGTTGGATGCTTCTTGCCTTTATTAAGGCTGTTGACCGAAGCACTTACAGATATGGAGGTGTTCGTATATGAGGTCGATAGCACGAAGAGGATTATATTTATATGTACTGATTGCGCTTTTCTTGGTTGGTTGCGGTATACTTACGTATAATCTGGTATCAAATTCCTCCGAATGGGCAATGAATAAGGTTAACAAACATCTTTATTCATCAGGTTCGTTAGCTACTGCCGGTGATATAAGAGATATAAACGGAAATATTCTTGTAACAACAAAAGACGGAATTCGTGTTTACAATGAAAATAAAAATATCAGAATGGGAACACTTCATACTGTGGGAGATAGCTCCGGTTATATATCAAACGGTATGCAGACCGCATTCAAGGATGAATTGACAGGATATACATTGGTTGATGGTGTATACAATCTGAAAAGATATGGCAAAGGTAACGACTTAACACTGACTCTCAATTCAAAGGTTTGTGAGGAAGCGTATAAGGCTTTGGGTGGTAAAAACGGTACAGTTGCAGTTATGAACTATAAGACGGGTGAATTGGTTTGTGTGGTATCTGCACCTACATTTGACGTGCTTAACAAGCCTAAGGATATTGCTACAGACACAACCGGTAAGTATGACGGAATATATCTTAACAGATTCTTTTCCGGCTTATATACTCCGGGTTCAACATTTAAGATTATTACAGCAGCTTGTGCTATAGAAAATATACCTGATATCTACAACCGTACTTTTGAGTGTGAAGGTAAAATTCAGATAGGTGACGGATATGTTATCTGTAATGGAACTCACGGAAAAATCGATTTCAAAACTGCAATGAATAAATCCTGTAACTGTGCTTTTGCTGAAATTGCAGATATGCTTGGACCGGAATTGCTTACTGCAACAGCAGAAAGACTTGGTTTTAATAATCAAAATATAGTTGTAAGTGATAAAATAAGATGTGCAAACAGTAAGCTGAGCTTAACAGACTCATCGAGGCTCGATATAGGATGGGCAGGAATAGGACAATATACAACTCTTATCAATCCTTGTCAGATGCTTACAATTGTATCGGCAATAGCAAATAACGGTACAGCCGTTTCACCATATATTGTAAGTGAAATAAAGAATCCTAAAGGTGAGGTAGTTTTTCTTGAAAAAACCCAGGAACTGGAGACTTATTTCGATTTTTCTGTAGCACAGAGTCTTAACAATGTTCTTCGTTCAAACGTTGTTAATCAGTATGGTGATTCTAGCTTTCCGGGAATGAAGATGTGCGGAAAAACAGGTACAGCAGAAGTCAGTGATGATAAAGAAGCAAAACCAAATGCACTCTTTGTAGGATATTCACAGCTCAGTGGTTTCCCGTATGCTATTATAGTTGTTGTGGAAGATACAACAACTGCCGCGACCAGCGCAGTCCCAATAGCATCGAGAGTAATGAATGTAGTTAAATCGGAATATGCAAAATAAAAGGAGCACATCGCTCCTTTTATTTATATGCAAAAAAAATAAAGCCAACACAGAAGTGTTGGCTTTTATCATTTTTATTTATCTAAGATTTCCGGTTCACTGAAGAGGTTGCGGAAGAAGGCAATAAGTTTATCAAAGAAACCTGCTTTTGATGTCATTTCAACAGAATCAGCATCAAGAACAGAACCTGTTATGCTGTAAAGAGTAGCAGAAACTGTTGTTGTACCTTTTTTGTCTGAAATAATCATAGCACTCATACCATCGTCAGTAGCTGTTATCTTGAAGTTGTCGTTATTTGTGCTCCATCTAATTTTTGCACCTGCAGGAAGTGGTTTGTCAAGTGTAACGTGAAGAATGATACCATCTTTATAACGGATTGTTGTTGTAGATGGCTCCTGAAGGCTGATATAACTTACAGAACTGAAGTTAATTGTTTTGAATGATGCAGCAGCAACAGAGGCAAGTACATTTGTTGCTTCACCTGTGATTGATGCAGTATAAGCTTCAGAAACACTGGCAGTAAGTCTGCCTGTTGAACCTTTTGCCTTTAACTGAACAGTAAACAATACAGCTTCTGAACCTGTAAGACGTTCAGCGGAAATACCGGCATACTTAAATACATTCTGACCGCCGACTAAAACATTGTTTTTTGCGTTTTCAAGGTCAAATTCACCCTTTAAGCTTTGTGAACCTTCAACGAGTTCGAATTCTGATGTGTTATAATAAAGGTCATAAGCTAAAGTACAGAGGTGTGAGTCGGCAGATACCTTAACTGTTACTGTTACAATATCACCGGCATTGATGTTTGTTTTGTCAACAGTAGTTGTTATTACAGGAGTAGAGGCTGCAAAAACTGTTGGCATCATAACAAAAATCATAAGTGCGGCTAAAAAAACTGATAAGAATTTTTTCATAGTTGTTTCTCCTTTTGATTTATTGTATTGTGTAAAAATTATAAAGAATTGTTACCGGAAAGTCAAGAGGTTAAATTATGACGGATAAAGTCCAGTATGTTTTTTTTATCATTTTTTAATTTATCACTTATAACTAAGTCGAGAATACGATTAAGTATAGACCCTATTTCTTTGCCCTTAAATCCCATTTCAAGCAGGTCGTTACCACTTATTTTTAAATCTTTGATTGAAAAACATTCCTGTTGACTGATAATTTCGTCAATTGTTGAATAGGTTATTTTGTAAAAATCTTCACCACGGAAATAATCAGGATTTTGAGCAGAGTTGTCACAATATTTTATGTGAACCAAGTCATAAATCAAATCTTTACCGATTTTCGACATAATTTTTTTGAGTCGTTTTTTATCGGGATAAATATTATCATTCACCATAATCGGTGAATCGTGTAAGGTGACAAGAGTTATGACCTTGTTTTTGGTTTCGTTGTCAAAACGAAGTCTTGTCATAATCTTTTCAGTTAGCTCAGCACTTTTTTTCGGATGTCCATAGTAATGCTGTTCGCCCTTTTCGTCAAAGTGGGCAACGACAGGCTTACCGATATCGTGGAAAAAGAGAGAAAGACGGATAACTGCATCGTTCCTGCTTTTTTCAACTGCTTTAAGAGTGTGAGTATAAACATTGTAACAATGGTGACGGTTTTGCTGTTTGAAGCCTACGCAATGTTTGATTTCAGGAATAAATACTGCGATAACATCGGAAAATTCCTGCAAGACATTATATGCGTTTTTTCCGCTGATTAGTTTAACAAATTCATCACGGATTCTTTCAGCAGAAATATTTTTAAGCAAATCCTTACACTCGTGAATTGCCTTTTCGGTATTTTTTTCAATAGAAAAGCCTAAAACGGAAGAAAATCTTAATGCACGAAGGATTCGTAAGGCATCCTCACGGAAACGTGTTTCAGCATCACCTATACAACGTATTGTCTTATTGTTAATATCTTTAATTCCGCCCACAAGGTCACAAAAACCGTCCGAAAAATCATAGGCTATTGCGTTCATAGTGAAATCACGACGGACAACATCATCAGAAAGACTTTGTGAAAAGGTGACACAATCAGGATGACGATTATCGGAATAAGCACCTTCACTTCGATATGTGGTTATTTCAAGAGGCTCATTGTCAATAAGTACTGTAACAGTACCATGCTTTATGCCTGTTTCAATAACACGAAAGTCACAGAAAACCTCTTTAACCTGTTGTGGCATTGCGTTTGTTGTAATATCAATATCGCCAATAGGTAATCCCATAATATAGTCACGCACACTACCACCGATTAAAAATGCCTCAAAACCATTGCTTTTGAGTAAGTCAATTGCAGTTTTTGAGGCAGGTTTAAACTGATTATTTATTTGCATTTAATGCCTCTTCGAGTGCAAGGGCTAACTGGTCAGGGCATGAAGTAGGTTTAAACCCACATTTTGTTCCCTTGATAAGCGGAATAATTTCTTCTGCTTTTCTTCCTTCGATAAGTGCTGAAATACCTTTAAGGTTTCCGTTACAACCACCGAAGAATGAAACATTTTTTACGATTCCGTCTTCTAATTCAAAAGAAATTTCACGAGCACAAGTGCCACGTGTTTTATATTTGTAATTCATTATTTTACCTCACATATTTTATTTGAAAGTGTTACTAATTCTTCCATTGTAAGAGCTTCTGCACGAGCAGTAGGTGAAAGACCTGCATTTTCAATAGCAAGTGCAAGTTTTTCCTTTTCCAGTCCCATACCGCTTGCAACAGAATTAAGAATTGTTTTTCTTCTCTGTGCAAATGCAGACTTAACCATTTTAAAGAAAACTTTTTCATCAGCAACTTGGTAGTTACCTTTTTTAGTTAAATCAAGCTCAATTACACAGCTGTCAACCTTTGGACTCGGCATAAACGAACCACGGGAAACATCAAAAAGTTTTTTTGTTTGTGCATAGTAATTTACTGCAACAGTGACAGCACCGCTGTCTCTTGAACCAACCTTTGCGCAAAGACGGTCAGCTGCTTCCTTTTGCACCATTACAACGATTTTACTGAATGGCAGTTTTTCTTCTAAAAGTCGCATTATAACAGGGGAGGTAATATAATATGGAAGATTTGCACAAACAAATATTTCCATTCCCTCAAAATGCTCTTTTATAATTGTATCAAGGTCTGCTTTAAGAATATCTTCGTTGATAAGTGTCAAATTATCATATCCTGCAAGAGTATCCTCCAGCACAGGAAAAAGTCTTGTATCAAGTTCAACACAGACAACCTTGTCAGCTCTTTCGAGGAGCTCTTTTGTAAGCACACCAACACCTGCACCAATCTCAAGTACGCCGATTTTGCCGTCTGTGCTTTCTCTTACAGCATCAGCCATTCGAGGACAAACAGTAGGATTGACAAGGAAATTCTGACCCAATCCTTTTGAAAAGGTAACATCGTGGTCAGTCATAACCTTTTTTATAACCGATATATCAGTAAGGGTATAATTTTTCTTATCCAATGTATTCAGCCTTCACTTTACCAAGTTTTTTCATACCTTCAACAATTTTTTCGTCAGAAGGTGTTGAGAAATTCATTCTGAAACAATTTGTTTCTTCGTCATTTATCATAAATGCAGTACCGGGAACAACGGCAACCTTATACTCGATACACTTCTTAACGAAATCGAGCATATTTACATTTTCAGGTAATTCGCACCATACGAAAAGACCACCTTCAGGACGAACGTATTTTACGAAATCACCTAATTCGCTATCGATAAGGTCACACATAAGATTTAACTTTCTTCTGTAAATCTCACGGATTTTTTCAATGTGAGCATCAATATCATTCTGTTCCATCCATTTATCAACAAGCATCTGTGAAAATACAGGAGTATGAACGTCAGCAGCTTGTTTGCCTACTGTCATTTTAGCAATAATAGATGATGGTGCAACGATATAGCCTACACGGATACCGGGTGCTAAAAGTTTTGAGAATGAACCTGCATAAATAACAATGCCATCCTCGTCAAAGCTCTTGATTGACGGAATATCTTCACCGGAAACTCTGAGATCACCATACGGGTTGTCCTCGAGAATGAGAAGACCGTACTTTTTAGCAAGCTCGTAAACAGCCTTTCTCTTCTGGAGGCTCATTGTAGCACCTGACGGATTCTGGAAATTGGGAATAGTATAAATAAATCTTGGATTTTCTGCATTTTTAATAGCATTCTCCAATGCCTCAATATTCATACCGTCTGCTTCAACCGGAACCCCCGCTAATTTACAACCGTATGAACGGAAGCAGTTAAGTGAGCCGATAAATGAAGGACATTCACATATAACGGTATCGCCCAAATCGCAAAGTGCCTTTGTGGCAAGGTCCATAACCTGCTGTGCACCTGATGAAATAATAAGACTGTCAAAGTCTTTACCGATATTGTATCTGTCCTTAACGAAAGCTGTAAGTCTGTCAATAAGAGGTTTGTAGCCCTCTGTCACGCCATACTGTAATGCGGTAATTGGAGCAGTTTCAAAAATCTCTGCAGAAAGTCTCTTTACTTCATCAATAGGGAATGATGCAGCATCCGGATTTCCTGCTGCGAAAGGAATAATTGACGGATCCTGAGTAGCCTTTAAAATCTCACGGATAGCCGATGGCTGAAGTGATGAAATTCTTTTTGAAAAATAGTAATCCATAGTTTGTCACCTAAAAATATAATTTTTAATATTCTATCATACTATATAAAGTATTTCAATAAACACAAAAAATAAAAAACTTTTCTAAATCACTATCTTTTTCGACAAATTTGTGATAAACTTATATGGTAAAATATGTCATAATTGGTAGAGGAGTGGAAGAAATGACACAATTTGTTCGAAAGTTAGACCATATGGGAAGAATTGTTCTCCCGGCAGAGTACAGAAAGAAGACAGGTATTGACGACCTTGCCGAAGTAAGAATTACTGAAAAGGACGGTAAGATTATTATTGAAAAGCTCTCTCCTTGCTGTAAAATATGCGGAGCAGAAGAAAATCTTAATAAAAAAATGGAACTCTGCGAAGAATGTATTGCAAAAATTAAAGCACTATAAAAAGAAGACAGGAAATGAGTCAAAACTCATAACCTGTCTTTTTTTATTTACAAAATGATTTATTAAGCTTTCGTGTAGAGTATTAAAAATTATAAAGTACCGGTTTAAGCTGATGTTTTGATTTCACTCATACCATGAGACTTGCGATATTCATTAAGAGGAATTCCAACAAGCTTCATTGTACGGTTATATGATTCCTTACCTTTGTCAGTAAAATTGCCTTTTGTTGCATCAAGGGGAGTGATTTCATAAACTTTTTTACCATTAGCAGTTTTTAGGTTAACCCATGTTGGAATAATATTTACATCTGAGATTTTTACTGTGCCATCACTCCACTTTTCAAAAGAGAATGTAAAAATCATTCCGTCTTCTGTGTGACCGGTTTTGCAAGGGTCCATAATTTCTCGTCTTTGGTTGGAAAGAGCATTACCCATAGAATAAATGCAAACTGTTTCGTGTCCGTTTTCACTTGTGAGAGTTTCAAAGGGTTGTATTACATGAGGGTGACCACCAACAATAACGTCAACACCTAAAGCACACATTTTTTGTGCCATAGTTTTTTGATAATTATTGGGAACAAATTGATATTCTTCTCCCCAATGCACATAGAAAACAATAGCGTCAGCACCTTGCTCTTTCATAGCCTTGATAGAATTTTCAGCCTCCATATAAAAAGCAGAAAGGTCGTTATAATTAAAACTATTTACCAATGGACCTGCTTCAGCACTTAAAAGAATCCCATTAAGGGCTTTTCTGTCCGGTGAACCACTAGGAGTTTCATAGGTGTAACAAGCCATACCAACTTTAATTCCGTTGATATCACAAATTTTATATTTTGCACCTGCGTCTGTGCTTCTTGTACCGATATATTGAATGTTATTTTCCTCGAGCACCTGAAGAGTGCGTTTTATACCTGCAAAACCGGAGTCGTATGTATGGTTGTTTGATGTGAGCATCATATCAACACCTGATTTTTTGAGGCTATGCACAATCTGGTCAGGAGAGTTGAACATGGGATATGTTGAGTAGCCTTTGTCCTCACCACCTAATGTGATTTCAAGATTAGCAATCATCATATCGTATGAATTGTAATAAGATGAGATTTCTGTAAAGATGTCATCAAAATTATATCCGTCAGTGGTTTTTGCATTTTCCAGAATAGGTTTGTGAATAAGAATATCACCGGTAACACCGATTGAGGCCGTTTGTTCAACAAAGGGCTCTGTTGTGTTCTCTGAAATTGCAGACTCAGTCGATTCTGATATTTTATCAGAATCGACAGGAAGAGAATGATTTTTAATGATATCAAGTATGAAAGGTGTAGCTATAATAATTAGGGCAAACACACAAGCCACAATTAAGCGAATTATTTTAGCTTTTTTCTTTTTTTGACGAGACAAGCGCCTTTCGGAAATTCTTTTTTCAACATCATTTTCGTTATACAAAGTACATTTACCTCCTTGTGTAAACTATAAAGGAATTAAGAGGGGTTATTTGTTATGTTTTTCTATTAGTCTTTTATAGTCTTCGTCAGAAATTGCGACAATAGCTCCGTGACGAGGGAAAAAATCCATACTGTAATCGTTGGGATTAACAGGAAGAAAGTTTTCAAAATCAGTTGTCTGTTGCATAAAGAAACGGTCTGTACTGTATTCATCCATAATCATAACCCACTGGTCTGTGCCTGTGATGTTATAGATTTCACTACCCTCAACGCCTGTTTTTGCAAGAGAACAAACAACACAATTTTCGTCATAAGGACCTGTAACACTTTTACTTGTTGTGTAAGCAATTGTCTGGTCCTCGTCGTGCTTGAAATAAAGATAATATTTACCGTTATTTTTGTTGAAAGCAATATCACCGTCAATAGTTTGTATTCCCGGACGCTCATATAAAAGCTTTGGTTCAGTTATAGTTTTAAAATCAGTTGTATGTGCATAATACATCTGTGCAGGGTCATTTTTTTCGTCAGAATGTGCCCAATAGAGCATATACATTTCTGCTTTTTCGTCCCATATTGCCTGTGGTGCCCATGCTCGTGTTGTAGTAGCAAAATCACCACCGAATTGACGCATATCAATAATTGTTTCGTCTGTCCAGTTGATTAAATCACTTGATTTCCAGGTGACAAGCGCGTGATTGGATGTCCAGCCCTCATCACTTTTCATATCTGTACCCACAATATAATAAAATCCGTCATTACCTTTTACAATGTATGGGTCACGGACACATTTTTTGCCCTTTGTCTGAATAATTACAGGTTCATTGTTGTTGAGTGCATGAAAGTTATATCCGTCTTCACTTACAGCAAAATGAATTCTTTCTTGTTCCGGTCTGTTGCCTACAAAATAAGCAAAAAGGTATTTTCCGCTTTGGTTTTTTGCAGGAATAGCATATTCAATATTGTTCATTATATAACACCTTATTTCGGTTTGGTTTCAATTAAGTATAACTAAAAAATATATAAAAGTCACTTGACGGGATGAATAAATAAACACATAAATTTTTGTGCAGAATTATATTGTTAAATTATAATTTGTCGGTGAATTTATTGAGAACACAATACCTTGTAGGGGAGGGTCTCCGTGCCCTCCCGAACATATAATGCACACTTACGGGCAGGCACAGGTGCGGGTGTCCTGTGGACACCTCTGCGAAGCAGAAGCACCGACCGAACCGG
>JAZNTF010000109.1:0-2491 GCA_045591625.1 Candidatus Fimenecus sp. | reverse complement strand
CGTTTCTCTTAAAAGTGAACTTGAGAAGAAATATGAAGAGGTAAAATCACAAAGTCTTTCACTTGATATGTCACGTGGTAAGCCCGGTGCTGACCAGCTTGATTTATCTACGGATATGCTTAAGGTAATGACATCTGTTGATGATTGCAAGGGCGAAAATGGTTTTGATTGCCGTAACTATGGTGTACTTGATGGTGTTCCTGAATGTAAAAAGCTTTTTGCAGATCTTCTTGACGTTGATACAAAGAATATAATTATTGGTGGTTCATCAAGTTTAAATCTTATGTATGACTATCTTAATCAGTGTATGTTTATGGGTGTTGCAGGATGTGAACCATGGAGTAAGCAGGGTAAGGTTAAATTTATTTGTAATGTACCTGGTTACGACAGACATTTTGCAATTACAGAATATTTTGACATTGAAATGATTTCTGTTGAAATGACAAACGAAGGTCTTGATATATCAAAAATCAATGAACTTATTAAAGACCCAATGGTTAAGGGTATGTTTTGCGTTCCTAAATACTCAAATCCTAATGGTGTAACATATAGTGATAATGTTGTAAAAGCACTTGCTGCTCTTGAGCCTGCAGCAAAAGATTTCAGAGTGATTTGGGATAATGCTTATATTATTCATGAGTTGACAAATACTCCTGATACTCTTATGAATATTTTTGATGCTTGTAAGGAATATGGAACAGAAGATTACTTCGTAGAGTTTACTTCAACATCTAAAATTTCATTCCCTGGTGCAGGTGTTTCAGCTATTGCAGCATCTGATAATAATGTTGCAGAAATTAAGAAAAGACTTAATTTCCAGACAATAAGCTATGATAAGCTTAATCAGCTTCGTCATGTTAAATTCTTCAAGAATCTTGACGGAATTAAGGCTCATATGGATAAACATGCTGCAATTATTGCTCCTAAATTTAATCTTGTACTCGATATGCTTGAAAAAGAAATTGCTCCTTTTGGTATCGGTGAATGGGTAAAAGCAAAGGGTGGATATTTCATCAGCTACAACACTATCGGATGTAGTGCGAAGAGGATTGGTGAACTTTGCAAGGATGCAGGACTTGTTCTTACAACTGTAGGTGCGACATATCCATATGGTGTTGACCCTGATGATAAGAATATCAGAATTGCACCGACTTTCCCTTCTGTTGAAGATTTAGGAAAAGCAATGGAAGTATTCTGTCTTTGTGCAAAGCTTGCTGCAGTTGAAGCTTTAATATAAGGGGTTGTTAAAATGTCAGACAATGCGGTAAAAAAGAATATATTTGTTTCTGCCGTAATTGTTTCGGCAGGGAATTCAACTCGTATGGGTGGAATCAACAAACAGTTTTTATGTATCGATAATATTCCGGTTATTGTTCGTACTATCAGTGTTTTTGAAAATACTGAGGAAATAAACGAAATCGTTGTTGTTACTCGTGAAAGTGATATACGGGACATTGAAAATATTATTAATGAATATGGTTTCAAAAAAGTTTCTCGTGTTGTTTGTGGTGGTGCCACACGTCAATTAAGTGTATATAATGGTGTTATTAATACTTCGTCAAAAACTGATTTTATTGCAATCCATGATGGTGCACGCCCACTTGTTACTGAAAAGGTTATTTGTGACACGATATCTAATGCATTAGAATATGATGCCGCAGCGACTGGCGTCAAGGTTAAGGATACTGTAAAACAAGTGAATGATTCTGATGATATTATTGCAACACCTGACAGAACGTATCTTCGTTTCATACAGACACCACAGATTTTTAATAAATCACTATATCTTGATGCTGTGAATTCTGTTGCAAACAGTAAAGATTTTACTGATGATTGTATGCTTATTGAAGCTTATGGAAAAACTGTTAAGTTTGTTGATGGTGATTATGAAAATATTAAAATAACCACTCCTGAAGATGTTGAATTAGCATTGAATTACCTTAATATAAGGAGAGATAATAATGCTTAGAATTGGTCACGGATATGATGTTCATAAATTAGTCGAAGGAAGACGGCTTATCCTTGGCGGAGTTGAAATTCAAAATGATAATATTGGTCTTTTAGGCCATTCGGATGCCGATGTTCTCCTTCATGCCATATCTGACTCACTTCTTGGTGCATGTGCATTAGGAGATATTGGTAAACATTTTCCGGATACAGACAGTAACTTCAAAGATGCAGATAGCCTTGAATTGTTGAAAAAAGTTGTTGAACTGATTAAATTAAAAGGATTTAAAGTTAATAATATTGATGCAACTATTATAGCTCAAGCTCCAAAACTCGCACCGTTTATTGATACAATGAGAGAGAATATTGCTCAGGCATTATGTTTAAATATTGATTGTGTAAGTGTAAAAGCAACAACCGAAGAAAAGCTTGGATTTACCGGAGCAAAAGAGGGTATAGCTGCACATTGTGTTTGTCTTGTTGAACAAAAAGATAAAATAAGATTTATATAGTTTAAATCGTCAGAATCATAATGACTCTGACG
>JAZNTF010000108.1:0-2726 GCA_045591625.1 Candidatus Fimenecus sp. | reverse complement strand
TATGATAGAGTCATTAATTTATCGTTACAGAGATAAGGATTATGCTAAGGCACAACAGATTTGTGACGAAGGAATTAAAATGTTAAAAGGTCTTCCTGATGGTGAAACCCAATATATGCAGTATGGTTATATGCTTCAGATTCAACAGTCTCTTAACTATATTATGCAGGATGATGTCAACGCAGCTTATGAAGTAATTTGTGAGGTTTACGATACTACATCAATGACGGGTGGTCTCACTCTTCCTATAAGAGATTTATACGCTATCCTGGCTCACGCAACAGGTCATAAAGAATCGTTTGAAGCGTTGGAGAAGGAAATTGACTCCTACGGTGATGATACAATTGCATTTTCAAGTGATGTAACTGATTTTGTGGATGGTAAACTCACACTTAAACAAATTGCAGAAAGTGGAGGGTATGATTTAATATGAGTATAGTTTATATAATAATAAAAGTATTAACTCTTCCGGGTGCAATTCTTCATGCTTTTTTTGAGCATATGGTATGTCGCTCTGCCAAGATTATTGTCGAAGATGAAAAAGTTATTCAATTTAATGAAATGCTTTCACATATTGACCATCAGTTGATTAAGAGACGTGGACCAAGCTTTGACATTTGCTTTATTCCGTTTTTTATGAATTTTATGTTGGGCTTTTTAACTCTTTCTTATGGCTCAACAGCAATTATCTATTTTGCAAAATATCAGGATATTTTCGCATGGGTTTGTTTGTATCTCGGAATTGCACTTCTTACAAACCTTTTCCCACAGATGGAAGATGTAATGATGCTTAAAGAAAACTATTTTAACGATAAAACAAAGGCAATCAACAAAATCCTTGTTGCACCTTGGTACGGAATATTCTTCCTCTTTGCAAGACTTGAAAGATGGGGTATTACACTCCTTACATCAATAGGCTTTGCATTCCTTGTGCCTGTGATTTTAGGTTGGTTTATTCCTTCACTTTATAATGCGTTAAAATAAGATATTTAAATAAAAAGAAACTGCTCGGTTTTGTGTCGGGCAGTTTCTTTATAGGACAATGATAAATTATAATTTGTCGGGGAGACAAGATGGTGTCGCCACCACTATAACTCCCCGACAAACTCCGATTTGATAGGTAAAGGAAAACTCCCGATGAGTATTTTCATCGGGAGTAATTTTTTATTCTTTAGTTTTTCCGTATTTCTTATTTCTTTTTGCAACTCGTTTTTCACGAATTCTCTCAAATGCAATTTCCATTATAATAAACGCAGGGATTATGAGAATTGCGAAGAAAACACGGATAGGAGTAACGGTTAATTCGTTTGAATACTTAACTGTGCTTTCAGCGAATGCGGGAATTGAGAAACTTAAGCAAAGACACGCTGAAGCAATTAAAGTATTCAGTTGTCTTATGCATTTTTTCATTCTTATTCCTCTTCTGCTACTTCTTTAACAGCTATTCCAAGTTCGTCAAGTTGAAGTGTATCAACAGGTGATGGACACTCTGTCATTGGCTCACTGGCATTCTGGAGTTTAGGGAATGCAATAACGTCACGAAGTGAGTCAGCACCAATCATCTGCATTACAAGTCTGTCAAGACCGATACCCATACCACCGTGTGGAGGAGGTCCGAAACGGAATGCATCTGTTAAGAAACCGAATTTTTCATATGCTTCTTCGTCTGAAAGACCAAGGAGAGAGAACATTCTCTTCTGGAGAGCAGGGTCAGTAATACGGATTGAACCTGATGATAATTCAACACCATTAAGAACAAGGTCATAAGCCTTTGCACGAACCTGTGCTTTGTCTGTTTCGAGATATTCAAGACATTCGTCCATAGGAGAAGTGAATGGATGGTGCATAGCAACGAAGGTCTGAGCGTCCTCGTCCCACTCGAAGAATGGGAATTCTGTAATCCAGAGAAGGTTGAATTTGTCTGCAGGAATGATATCGAGTTTCTTAGCAACCTCCTGACGGAGTGCACCAAGAACAGAAAGAACGCTGTTTTTCTTTGTATCAGCAACGATTAATACAACGTCACCTGTTTCTGCTCCTGCTTTGTTAAGAAGTGCGGTCATTTCGTCCTCTGTAAGGAATTTTGCGAATGATGAAGCAGTTCCATCAGGCATAAGACGAGCAAATGCAAGTCCCTTTGCACCAATACCGCGAACAAATTCTGTTAATTTATCAATTTCTTTTCTTGTAAGAGTATTAACAGCATTTTTAGCTGTGATACAGTAAACTGCGCCACCTGCTTCGAGAGCAGATGTGAATACACCAAAGCCACAGCCCTTAACAACGTCACCTAAATCGCAAAGTTCCATTTCGTAACGTGTATCAGGTTTGTCAGAACCATAGCGTTCCATAGCGTCTTTATAAGTAAGTCTTGGGAGTGGTAACTGAATGTCAACACCCATAGCTTCCTTGAATACTCTCTGAATATAGCCTTCACCCATACCCATAACATCGTCAACATCTACAAAGGACATTTCAAGGTCAATCTGTGTGAATTCAGGCTGACGGTCAGCACGTAAATCCTCGTCACGGAAGCAACGGGCAATCTGCATATATCTGTCAAAACCTGCTACCATTGAAAGCTGTTTGTAAAGCTGTGGTGACTGTGGAAGAGCATAGAAGCTTCCGTTGTGAATTCTCGATGGAACAAGGAAGTCACGAGCACCTTCAGGAGTTGAACGGATAAGCATTGGAGTTTCAATTTCAATAAATCCGTTTTCATCAAA
>JAZNTF010000107.1:0-5831 GCA_045591625.1 Candidatus Fimenecus sp. | reverse complement strand
CACCTCTGCGAAGCAGAAGCACTGACCGAACCGGCAGGTGAGAATTAGGTGGATTTGCCGTAAGGCAAAGACGGAGGGAGAGATAGTTTTACTGCTCACTAAATCTCTCCCTCAGTCTCGCTTTCGCTCGACAGCTCCCTCGTCAGAGGGAGCCAAAGAAAGTGCAATTGAAAGAAAGCGATAAATTATAATTTATTGAAAGTGTTAATATTGAATACATGGATACAAATATTTAAGGTCATTCCGAGCGATATCAGAATGACCTTAATTTTTTAATATTCAATTATAATTTCATTTTTTCCAATTTTGTTTTCGTATTTAACAAGACCCTTATACGGAACATAAATTTCTGTTTTTATATTATCAGGAAAATCCCCTTCGCAAGTCCACTTTAATGTAAATTTACGATTTTTACTGTCGGTCTTTATTTCTTTAATATCGCCACAGACAGCAACAGGGTAAGGTCGGTTAAACACCTTTTCTAATTCATCTTTTTTGAAGTTATAACCCCAATAAATACTGCTCCAATGATTTTTTTCAAATTCTCCCATAATGAAATCAATGTGCTTAATCCATTCGCAACCCGGTGCACCACCACCCCATTCACCAAAAACAACAGGAGTATTCATTTTTAACTGATTTTTTCTAATATTGGATAGAATGCAGTTGATTCTATGATTACTTGCATATTTATTGTAAAATGGTGAATCAACCCAGATATCATAAGCATGGGGAGAATAAATAGCGTTTTCTTTGTGTTGAATTTCAAAAGGCAAGCCTAGATTTGAATAATAGTTATGCTCAAAGAAATTGAAAACTCCCCTATTGTTTACAGTTTGACTTATGTTATCAAAGAACGGCTCATAAAAGTTTTGATTAAATTCATCAGTATATTTATTAAGACCATTTATGGCGTCATAAAATTTTTCTTCACTGTCCATTGTTTCAAGAAGTTTGTGAAGTCCTTTTCGTGTGCGGATAACTGAATAGATTTTAATTGCCATTTTGGCAAAACCAACTTTATCACTACATTTTGCAAAATATTTTTCAAAATCCACTTCTTTTCCATATGTTGTTTTTATAACGTTTGAGACAAGAGAGAGAAAGACTTTACGGCCATCTTTATGTATGTATGGCTCGTTTAAGTAGTCATAACCGATTATGTTTCTACAATCTGAAAGAGAATCTGCCACATAAGACCACATCTTTACAAACTTGGTCTGTATATCGTTTCTATTTGTCCAGAAATCGTTAAAAGTCTTCTGAACACCTTGCATATAAAAATATCCTTCAGCCCAAATAGCATATTGACGAGGATTAGGATATGTCGAATCAATAGCCCATTTCGGAGCACCGTCACCATGAAAATAGCGTGAAAACAAATCCTGATGCATATCGAACATAACGAATATATTTTCTTTGGCGCATTTATCAATAAACTCTTTAAGAGTTTTAATCAAATCATCGTTATATTCTCCTTCTTTTGGCTCAATAGCAGACCAAGTAATACCAAGTCGAACAATATTCACACCAATAGATTTCATATCCTTAAAAACTTTTTCCTTTAAAAGTCGCTTGTGTGCAAGAATTCTATTTGCATTGTGTTCTTTGATACAGAGATTTATTCCACGGAAAATTCTTTCTCTGCCATAAACATCTCTGATTTTTAAATTATCGCAATAAAACATATATTACCTCGTGTTTATTGTGTGTTGACTCATTCTAACATAACAAACGGAAGATTACAATAAACAAATAGTTGATAAAGTGGTTGATATTTAGTATAATTACAAAGAGGTGTTTTAAATGATTAAACCTACAGTTAAACTTTACGAAAATGATTCATATATAAAGGAGTTTTCTGCAACTGTTGTGTCAAGTGAGGAAAAAAATGGTGCATATTTTGTTGTTCTTAATGAAACTGCCTTTTTTCCTGAAGGTGGCGGACAAGATGCTGATAAAGGTAAAATAGGTGATGCAGATGTCCTTGATGTGAAGATTAAAGACGATATTATCTATCATAAGGTCAATAAAGCATTTACAGAAAATGAAGAAGTGAAATGTCAACTTGATTGGGACACTCGTTTTGTAAGAATGCAGAATCACACAGGCGAACACATTGTTTCGGGTGTTATCCATAGCCTTTTGGGTTACAACAATGTGGGCTTTCATATGAATGATTCTCTCATAACTCTTGATGTTGACGGTCCCTTGACAGAAGACAACATAAGAGAAGTTGAGATAAAGTCAAACAAGGCAATTTATGATAATAAGAGTGTAAAAGCCATTTATCCGACAGCACAGGAATTGCCTGATTACGATTATCGCAGTAAGCTTGATATTACCCAGGGTGTTCGTCTTCTTGAGATTGAAGATTATGACCTTTGTGCTTGCTGTGCTCCACATGTTGCAAAAACAGGTGAAATCGGAATTATTAAATTACTTTCTTTTATTCCTTATAAAAAGGGTACAAGAATTGAAATGATTTGTGGTGCTTTGGCACTTAATGATTATCAAAATCTGCATATAACCAATAAATCTGTTATGAATATGCTTTCTGCAAAGCGTTTTGAAATTGCAGATTCTGTCGAAAGAATACAGAATGAGCTTGCAACTCTCAAGGCTGAAAATAAAAAGCTTATGGCTGAAATGGCTTCACTTAAAATGGAAAAATACACAAACGATAACAAAGTCTGTGTATTCATTGACGGTGTTTCTTATGATGAATTGAGAAATTGCTCAAATGAGCTTATTGAAGAATTCGAGTATTGTTATCTTTTCTCAAATTCAGCGGATGACAATTTTATTTATGTTGTTTCAAGTAAAGAAAACAATGTTCGTGAAGAAGTGCAAATTCTTAATAAAACCTTTAACGGTAAAGGTGGCGGACGTGACACATATGCTCAAGGCAAAATTATCGCTGACTCAAAAGAAAAAATAAAAGACTTTGTTTTATAAAGAATAAGACCGGGTAGGAAATTTCCTATCCGGTCAATTTTTTATTTATTTGTTAGCTTGTTTTGAATATTTGAGTTTGTAAACAAGTCTCATAATTCTTGTTTCAAGCGGATTAATTGGCTCAATCTTTTCAAACATCTGAGCACTAACCTGAATCTTAGCACCCTTGTTAGTAATGAATTCAATTGCACCTGCATCGTATTCACTACCTGCCACACAAAGAGCACCGTTATTTTCAAGAAGAACTGCATTTCTGCCCTTAAGCTTTTTAACAACCTTCTTAGCAGTAGCAAGAGAATTGTTAGGGTCATATTTTGCACTCTTAACATTTACGCCGACAATCTGAGCAAAGTCGTCAATCAACGGACGCATTTTCTTGCCCATTTTTGAACATGCAACTGTATAAGGGTCCTTTGTATGATAGATGAAGTTAACATCGTTACGCTTTTTGTAAACTGCACGATGGAGTTCGATTGAACTGTTACTTGCATCACCGGCAATAATATCACCTGTATCAATATCAATTCTTGTAATTGAACCATCACCGTCAATAACGGAAATGTTGAAAACAGGACCGTCGCGTTCACTCTTGCATGGCACAAATTCAGGAGCACTTGATGGCTTCTTCACGAATTTTTCTACAACATAGTCGTTGATAGCTGTAAGACTATCAGCTACAGTGCCTGTAAGAGAGGTATACTTATCCAATACGAATTGTTCGCAGACATCCTCAAGGCGCTTTGCAACATTGAAGGCATCGTCATAGTCAACACCCATGCAAACAGCACCATGGTGAGCCATAACAGCAGCCTTGGAATCTGAACGAGTGATAGCATCAATAACACCTTTACGAAGCTTCTTTGTTCCGGGAAGACCGTAAGAAGCAATCGGAATATTGTTACCAATAATTTCTGCGTTTTCGCCTTCAACATTATTGATATCCATTCCGAGAGTTGAAACGATTGAAGCATTGATTTGATGTGTATGGATAACAAAGTTAACCTCAGGACGAAGCTTATAACAAGCTGCATGAATACCTTTTTCACTTGATGGCTTGATTTCGCCTTCATATTCAAGGTCTTCAATATTTACAAGTACGATTTCTTCAGGAGTGAGTGTTTCGTAAGCACGTCCGCTTGGTGTGATAACGAACTGTGTATCACTGATTCTGCAAGAAATGTTACCCCATGTACGAGCAATAAGACCGCTTTCAATAAGCTCAATACCGGCTTTGATTACGAGTTCTTTAGCTTGCATAATTTCCATAATTTTCACCTCATTTATAGGTTAATAGGGGTGGATGCTATCATCCACCCGAAAAAATCAATGATTATTTCTCTGAAGGTTTAACTGCAACGTTTGCAAATACTTTGTCGAAGCACTGAAGTGCCTGGTCAATCATCTTAGGTGTATATGCAGCTGATGTGTAGAGACGGCTACCGGCAAGAGTAACAAGTCCTTCTGCCATATAAGCAGCGCCCATGTACTGCATTTCCTTCTTTCTTTCGCTTGTAGCTGAAAGAACACCTGGGATTTTCCAAGGCTTGCACCAGTCGATTGAGTAGTGCATTGTACCAACTGTTTCAAGGTGGCAAACTGAACCTTCATTCCAAACAACGAATGGAAGACCGTGCTTAGCAACGAGTTCCTGAAGACCTGTTGTAAGTCTGTCACCCATTTCGCCAGCCTTCTGACATGCATTCTGCTTATCGATTTCTTCAAGAGTGAAGTAACCTGCACAGCATGAAAGTGGGTTAGCAGTCATTGTACCACCTGTGAATGCCTTCTTAACCTTCATACCTGAATCGTCAAGACCTGCACCAAGATGTTTCATATACTGTTTCTTACCGCCGACACCACCAGCACCTGAATATCCACCAGCGATAACTTTACCGAAGATTGTAAGGTCAGGACATACACCGAAGAAGCCCTGAGCACCAGCCATACCGATACGGAAACCTGTAACAACTTCATCAAATACGAGAAGTGCGCCATATTTACGGCAAAGTCTTTCAACACCCTTGTTGAATTCGTAATCAACAGGAGTTGTACCACTTTCAGGACCGATTGGCTCAATGAATACAGCAGCTGTACCGCCTGTAAACTGGTTCTTCCAAAGCTTTCTTTCAAGGTCTTCAAGGTCACCAGGGAAGAATTCCTGAGTGTGCTTGAAGAGGTAAAGTGGAACACCACTTGCCTGTGTGAATTTAGAACCAGGAACACGGATACCATAACCGAGCTGGTCTGACCATCCATGGTAAGCACCACCCATTTTAAGGATGTTCTTCTTACCTGTTGCAAGACGAGCAACACGAACAGCTGTCATACAAGCTTCTGTACCTGAACCCTGCATACGGAACATATCAACTGATTCAACTGAGTCAGAGATTTTCTTAGCAAGTTTGTATTCGAATTCGTGGAAAAGACCTGTTGAAGGACCACATGTGTTAAGAAGGTCAATAACCTGGTCGCGAACAACCTTAGGATTTGAACCGAGAACTGTAGGTCCACCAGCCTGAAGGAAGTCGAAATATTTGTTTCCGTCAACGTCATAAAGGTAAGCACCTTCAGCCTTTGTGAAAACAAGTGGGAATGGATAGTTGAAAGCAAGATTGTGCTGAACACCACCAGGGATGATAGTTTTTGCTTCAGCAATCATTTCCTTTGATTTAGCACATTTCTTATCATAATACTCTTCTTCGTAAGCTTTAAGAACATCAGGTTTAATTGAGTAAATTGGTTTGCTGATAAGTTCGGCAAGCTGGCTGTTAATCTGAGCAGCATCATGATAATGTGCAATTGCAAATCTTGTATCTGCCATAATTTTTCTCCTCCGTTTTTGGATATATTTATCATCTGCCATTATGACAGAT
>JAZNTF010000106.1:0-7647 GCA_045591625.1 Candidatus Fimenecus sp. | reverse complement strand
CTTTAACTTTTTCAATTTCATTTTTCAAAAAAGGAATATTAAGCATTTTTTTCTCCTTTCTCGGCAAAAAAACTGCCATACTGTTTCAATAACAAAAGTATAGCAGAGTAATCTTGAAATTTTTACTACCTAAAAATGCCTTTCCAGGTCATATTTTTTTAGTCTTTACATATCTTTTTTAGTATATTTTGGATATGTAAAACTAACACAAAAGGTTAAACTTTCATAACAAAGTTCTTGAAAAGCAGGTGAAAAGACGCATAATAAATAACGGCATAACGAACGATATAAACGACGGTATGACGAATAATGATGGTGAATATTAAGGAGTAAAAACGGTTTATTTAAGGATATTGCAAAATGTGGCTTATTTACGTGCAGAGATTGGATGATACCACAAAATGCTCTACAATATGTGTAATACTGGTTGTTCAAAACTTAGTTGTAGTGTTCGTGGGAAGACAATCATCACTACACTTTCACAAAGGGAAGAAGGGGATTCTCAAATGACTACTTTCGGTATGCGGAACAGTGAAAATACCGAAAAACTGCACATGTCCCTTTCGTGAGTTAAGCAGGCAACTCATGCTATATCTGAAAAGACAGGGTAAGCAAAGACGAATTTACTGAATTTCTGTAATTTCACATATCTTAAATGTACCGAAAAAGATATGTAAAGACTAAAAAAATATGACCTTGAAAGGTGTTTTTTGGTAGTAAAAATTTCCGAAAGATTCTGTTATTATTTCATCAATGGGCAAAACAACATTTTATTTAAGTAATATAATGATAAATTCTTTAGGAGGTATATATGACAGCTAGAGAAAAATTATTAAAATTAGAAGATGTATAACAATAATATAACTGTTTTGCCTTTTGATGAAGTTTAGATAGAATTTCTTACGAATCAACTAAATAGGCAATAAAAAGCGTTGCAAAAGGGATAACAAAATCCCAAATGCAACGCTTAATTCTTTTAAATGGCTTAAATACTATATAAAACAACGATACCACTATCAACACAAATTGTATCAATAGTGGTATCTGATTTGGAATAAACTATGCTATTCGATACAATTCATTGATTCATTAATAGTGCTGTTCCTTATAAATTTGGAATTTTGCGAAAAACTAGTCTTTTTCATTTTTATGCTTTATGTGAAAAGTTTAACTTTGCGTTCTAGCATATCTAAATAATTTTATTGACAAGACAATTTGTCTGTATTGTATATTGTTTTTATGCAATAAAGATGGTATAATATGGTGCAATTTATTTGCAAATATGCCATTTTATTATAGATTTTGGAGAATTACTATGAGCAAAATTAGTGAACTTGTTTTAAACATAAAAAAACATTGGAACACTCCTGCTGAAGGTAACTATGTTCCATATAAAGAGGTCGCTACAATTGGTGTTGCTGGTTTTGGTGTTAACTGGACTTCACATCTTGCCAACACAATAGGACTAAGTGCATCAAACTTTTTAGTTGGTGCAAGTATTGGTCTTCAGCCAATGGATTTGCAGATTATGCTTATAATTGCAAATCTTGTTGGTATGCCTATTGCCTTTTTTAGGGGTTGGTTATTTGATAACCATAAAATGCCCGGGGGCAAATTTATTCCTATAATGCTTCGAACACCTATTCCTATTGTTGCCCTGTCAACGCTGTTTGTGTGGTTGCCTTATGAAAACTGGCAATATACCACAAAAGTAATTGTGGTGTGGTTTATGTATATGTTTGTGCAATTCTTTCTGTGCCTATATAACGAAGGTTGGGGATATTTCCAACAGGTTGTTACTCCAAATGCACAAGAGCGCGCAAATGTAATGAGCATTTTCCAGATTTTATACTCATTGGCACCAACACTTACAGGTCTTGTAATACCTACAATTGCGGGCTTTACTTTCGGTATGAATAATATCTGGACATACCGTATTATTTACCCTGCATTTACCCTTGTTGGTCTTGTAATACTTCTTGTTTTCTTCCCTAAACTTAAAGAACGAATTATTCTACCCAAAAGACCGGTTGAATATGTAAGTATTATTGATTCTCTACGCGAAGTTGCGAAAAACAAATATTTCTGGATTATTAATTCTGCGGGTTGGATTGGTTTTCTTGAAGGTGCATACGCAGTAATTTTAAGTTGGTCTTTTGTTTATGCTTACAACGGCGAAAAAGAAAAACTTTTAGGTGTTGCAAACACAATTATCGGTAACGCAGCTCTCTGGTCAATGGCATTAGCACCGTTCCTTATTAAGTGGATGGGCAAACGAAATCTTCTTATAGCACATAACCTTATTAACATTGTGCTTATGCTTTGTCTGGTTCCTTTTTATGAAAACCTATTTATCGTCTGTGTTATTTTCTATCTCAACACATTTGTAAATACATTCCAGAATGTTTATATGGCAAATATCAATGCAGATATGCGCGACTATCATCAATGGAAAACAGGTGTACGAGTTGACGGACTTTTTGGACCTTTAGGACTTATCGGCACAGTCTTAGGTTTCTTTACAGGACTTGTGATTCCTGCCGTTTATGAAAAAATGGGACTTAAGGACAATTACGATGTGCTTTATAACGATGAGTTGAGAAACAATCTTTTCGATGTGTTGATTATATGCTCAATTGTTGGTGCGGTTCTTAACCTTATTCCATACCTTTTCTACGATTTGACAGAGGCAAAACATCGTGGCTATGTTAATGTTCTTAAAATACGTGCCATGTTTGAAGATTACGGAAATGGTGAACTCGAAGATGAACAATTAATTGATGCTATGAAAATCATCGAAGGTGCAAAAGCAAACTTACAGAAGAAAGATATTGATAAATCTGCATTAAAGCTTGCTAAAAAGCAAAAAGATAAAGAAGCAATCGTAAAAGCAAAAGCAGAAATCCGTGAAATCAAAAGACACAATGAATTTGTTGAAAGTCTGCCCATTGTAAAAGAAGAACTTGAAAAATTCAATACAGAGAGATACAAAGCACAACTTGTTTCTGCCAAAGAAACAGTATCACTTGGTGAAGTTTATCTTTATGACGATTGGAAAGCAGAAAAGAAAAATGCAAAACGACTTCCTAAAAATACAAGGGAAGAAAAACTTATCCGTGCCGATGCATTGAAACTTGTCCGTATAAAGAAACGAAGTGCAAAACTACTTAAAAAGCATGGACAGGAAAATCTTACACTTCCTGACGAAAGAATTCTTGAAGAAATCAAAAACCGTGAAATCAACACCTCAAAAGAACGCCGTCAGGCAAAAAAAGAACTCAAAGCATATATAAAAGGAGTTTCTGTTTATCGCAGAATCACAAAACCATATAATGATGCAAGAAATCTTATAATTCAGGCTGAAAATTATGTAAAACTTGATGAAATTGAAAGCCTTTATGAAGATGTAAAAGCAAAATGTGAATAAGCTATGGAAGATGTTTGTTCATAAGTGGCGCGTGCTGAAACAGAAAATTTCAGAGAAAAAATATTTTTGGGAGCAATTCTAATGAATAAGAAGATAAAAATAAACTTTAACGAGAAAAATGATTCCTATGAGATTCGTTATAACGATTTTTTATGGGTAAGTGACGGAAAAAGGTCTTTTGTTTCCGTTTACAAAAATATCGGCGGAAAACAAAAAGTCAAGGATTTGCCTTTCGGGTTCGCTAAAAGCAAAAAAACAGAATATTCAGATAATAAAATCGTAACAAGATATTCTGATTTTTACTTTAAAGGTGAGAAATTGCCTTTTACGCTAATTTGTACTGCTGAAATAGTTGATGATAATGCTGTTGTGTTCTCTTTAGAATCAGAAAATGAAACTGGTTATGATATTCAGGGAGTATACTTTCCGGCATCATTCAACTCAAAAACAAAGGGTAGGAATTCATATCATATCGACCCAATGCGTCAAGGTTTTATGCTTCCTGACTATTATTTGAAGAATTTTTTTGCAACACACTACTATACAAGTGTTAAAAGACCGATAAATGCGGCAGATTGTTATATGCCTGTGTGGGGTAGAGTTTGTGATGGTCATACTTTTACCGCGATTGTTGAAACACCATACGATGCTTCTTTTTGCTCTTTTTATGGAAAACATCTGGCTTTTGTCAACTCAATTTATTGGCAGACTTCTTTGGGTAAAGTATCTTATGAAAGAAAAATTCGTTATATTTTCCACGATAACGGCGATTACAATACAGTTGCTAAGGATTACCGTAATTATCTCTTTGAAAGAAACCAATTAGTTACTCTTGATGAGAAAATTGAAAAGAATCCAAATATCAAAAACATTATTGGTGTACCAGTTTTGCATCATAAGATTTTCTCAAAAATCAATGAAAAATCCCAGTTCTATGACAAGAACGGTTCTAATGAAATTCTTTGTGCTACATTCTGTGAGCGTGCAGAGCAAATGAAACGACTTAAAGCTCTTGGCCTTGATAAACTGTATATACATACTGATGGTTGGGGTAAAGACGGATACGATAACAAGCACCCATATATTCTTCCTCCTTGCGAAGAAGCCGGAGGCTGGGATGGCTTTAAAAAGTTTTCTGAAGTTTGTCGTGAACTTGGCTATGTGTTTGCTCTTCACGACCAATACAGAGATTATTATTATGACAGTCCTGTCTTTGATAAAAACAAAGCTGTAACCAATATTGATGGTTCTAATCCTTACTGCTCAATATGGGATGGTGGCGAACATAGTTATCTTTGTTCAGTTTTTGCATTAGATGCGGTTAAAAAAACGTATACTGAACTTGAGGAATACGGTATAGATGTTCAGGGAGCATATCTTGATGTTTTCTCTATTATGCAAGGTGATGAGTGCTTCCACGATGAGCATAGAATAACAAGAGAAGAAAGTATGAAACATAGGGGAGCATGTTTTGATTACCTTAACGAAAAGGGATTTGTAATGTCTTCTGAAGAACCAGGTATGCAGCTTCTTAACCATCTTGCTCTTGTTCATCATGGTCCTCACGCATTAAGACCTCAGGAAAACGGCAAGGCAATAGGTATTCCAATTCCTTTTGGTAATCTTGTTTATCACGATTGCATAATGGTTCCGTGGAATTGGTTTAATAACTGGGGAATTCCTAAAGGTGATGATGGAGATTTATATGGTGCTTTAAATGCAGGTATGCCATACATTCACCCATACGGAAATTCACTTCGCAAAATCGGAACAGACAACCGTACTGCTGATATTGAAATGATGAGCGATGACGAGTTGAAGAAGGAGCTTGAGCGAATTAAACCTCTTTGCGAATTACAGGCAAAGCTCTATAACAAAGAAATGGTGAAACATGAATTCCTTGGCAGTTATCGCAAACAAAAAGCTACATATTCTGATGGCACAACAGTTGTTATTGATTTAGATAAAAATACATATACGATTGGCAAAAATTAAAACAAAAAAGTAATGGACTATTGCACCCAAAAGTGTAATAGTCCATTTTTCATTATTTTGCGTATTTTTCCTTATATTTCATTACTATTGCATTCATCTCATCCATGTGTGCTTCCATATCTGCCACAAGCTTGAACTGATTTTTTGCTCTTATGATATTATGCTCTGGATGAGTTGTTCTGAAATAAACATCACCTTCAAGATAATCAGTCAGGAATCTTATACCACATTCAAAAGTCATTAACTTTGCACCGAAGGCAAGGTTTTCAATTTCAGCATCATTAAGGCTTTCTGCGGTTTCACTGAGAAAACCATCAACATAAACCTCGAAAAGGTCAAGGTCAATGCCTACCTTTGAAAGGTCTGCTTCGTCTTCAGCACCTTTATTAGCACCTGAACGGATACTGTCACCGAAATCATAAAGTGAAAGACCTGGCATAATTGTATCAAGGTCAATTACACAAATACCCTTGTCTGTTTTGATGTCAAAAAGAACATTGTTGAGCTTTGTATCGTTATGAGTAACTCTTAATGGTAAAACACCCTCTGCAATAAGGTCTGTAAGCTTGTGTGTGTCTGCTTTACGGTCAATTACAAACTGAATTTCATCTTCACACACTGCTTTTCTGCCTTTTATATCAGCTTCAACTGCTTTGAGAAAGTTTTCATATCTTGCAGGAGTATAGTGGAAATTCTTGATTGTTTCATGAAGAGTTTCTGCAGGATATCCGTCGAGAAGTTTCATGAATCTACCGAAGGAGCGACCTGCATTTCTGAATGTATCGTCATCCTTTGGCTTGTTGTAAGTCAACGCTTCATCAACATAAATGTACAATCTCCATGAACCATCATTTTCGTCACGGAAGTAATACTCACCACTGTTGCAAGGGAGGAAATTAAGATTCTCTCTCTTGTAATCTCCACCAGCTTCTTTAATTTTTTCAGTAATATGCTTGGTAACACCAACAATGTTTTCCATAAGTTCATCTGGATTTTTAAACACGAAGGTATTGATTTTCTGAAGTATGTACTTTTCTCCTTTGTCTGTTTCAACAAGGTAGGTAGCATTGATAAGACCTGCAGTAATCTGATTTACACTTACAATGTTTCCGCCTCGCTGGAAGGCATCAAAAGCTGTTTTAATTTCGTTAGTTATCATTTTTTTCTTCCTTTCACCCGAGTATCGGTGTTGCTTCTATAGAAATTTCTGGTGTTTTATATTTTTCCATTTCAAAAATTATAATCTCATTCTCTTCTTTAAGAATTGCTACAGGTAAGTATAGTGCCTTTTGAGGACCTATATCCCAATATCTGCCGAGATTAAATCCGTTGACAAAAACATAACCCTTTGTAAAACCTTTCATATTAACAAAACATTCTCCGTTACTTGCTTTGAATGTGCGTTTAGGGAAAATTGGGCCATTTTTGCTTTCTGTTTTTATATTCTTGAATTTTAGACTTTCAAGGTTGTCCAAAGGTATTGTATAAACATCAAAGTCTGTCAATACCTGATTTGCAAAATGGATATTTGAAATACCCTTACGGTCATAAAGCTTTTTGCCGTAATTCACTCTGCCCATTCCCTCAACAAGGATGCCTATTTCACTTTCGGACTTTGTGCCCTTAACGAAAAGTTGCCTTTTTAGTTTAATTCTATTTAACAGGGATTTTTCTTTGCATCTGTTTATTGTTGCAATTTTTTTCTTTTCATAATAAATGTGCGCAAAATCGTGAACATCGTCAATCGAAAGAAATCCCGCATCATAAGTGCCTTTAAGCTTTGTTATATAATAAATCAGACCAAAGTTCTGTCCGTAGGCTTCCATACTTCTCGGAAGCGGCGAATAATGCTTTTGAGCTATGCTATCAAGATTATCAAACAAATCTGCAGACTCTGTGAGCTTTACCGTACCGATATTCTGCATTTCAGGTGGTGCAGGCAACTCAGCCATAGGAATATTCTGTTTTTCGCAAAGAAGTTTTCTTATTTTGTGATATGTATCGGTATAATCCCCCCATTCAGTTAAGGGTGCGCAGTAATCATAGCTTGTAACCGTAGGCTCATAGCCCTTCTGATGATTTGCGCCTGCTGTAAAGCCGAAGTTGGTTCCGCCAAGGAACATATACATATTAAAGGAAGCTCCTTGGTTAAGGAATTCTTCGAGCTCGGGAATCAAATTATCAGCTTTCCTCGTGTGATGTTTTTCACCCCAGTGGTCAAACCA
>JAZNTF010000105.1:0-7235 GCA_045591625.1 Candidatus Fimenecus sp. | reverse complement strand
ATCATCAATTGTTGCATTTACAAGCACCACATAGCCCTCGTCAAGTTCAGGCTTCTGGTCAATGATTTCAAAAATTCTCTCTGCACCTGCAAGTGCCATAAATGCATTGTTAAACTGCTGTGTGATATTTGAAATAGGCTGTGTAAAGCTACGGATATACTGTAAGAATGCAACAATTTCACCGGGTGACATTGCGCCCTTGAGTGCTAAAAGTCCTCCAAGAGCCGCTGTGAGTGCATATGTGATATGGGAAAGGTTGTTCATAATAGGTCCTAACATACTTGCAAAGGTATTTGCACTTGTTGCTGCCTTACGAAGATTTTCGTTAACCACATCAAAATGAGCAAGAACCTCTTCTTCGTGATTAAACACCTGAACCACCTTTTGCCCTTCAATGATTTCTTCTATATAACCATTTACAGAGCCTAACTGCTCCTGCTGTTTCTTAAAGAAGAAGGCACTCTTTTTACCGAGAAATTTTGTAACCAACACCATTACACAAACCATTGCTATAACAACAAGTGTCATTTCCCAGCTTAAAAACAACATAATGCAGAATGAACCTATAATCATAACACCTGATGAAATAAATTGCGTAAGACCCTGACTTATGAACATACGAAGTGTCTCAACGTCGTTTGTGAAACGGCTCATAATTTCACCATTTGGTCGCGAATCAAAAAAGTTGATTGGCAAATCAGCAAGTGCATCAAACAGGTCTTTTCGGAGTGTATTAAGTGTCTTTTGTGTAAGCCATACGGAGCATTTTGACTGTCCGTAAGAGGCCAGAGCGCCACCAAAGAAAACACAGGACATGATACCCATCATTTTGAAAAGCTCAGTAACAAGTGGTCCTTCAAAGCCCTTACCTATCAATGGAGTAAGGAAATCATCGATAATAGGCTTGATGAATAATGAACCTGAAACAGATGCTATTGAGCTGATTGCAGCGAAAATAAGCATACCGAAGAACAAGCCTTTTTGTTTAAGGATGTATTTTAAAAGTCTGCGGATTGTTCCCTTTGCATTTTTCGGTTTCGGAACAGGTCCACGCATACCTTTTCTGCCACCCGGTCCTCCCATTGGTCCTGCCATTATTCTCCACCTCCTACTGCATCAAAATCATCACTGCCCTTTTGCTGTGATTCATAAATATCCTTGTAAATCTCGTTACGGGAAAGCAATTCTTCGTGTGTACCGATATCGTTTATACTGCCTTCTTCAAGAATAATAATCTTGTCACAATCGGCAACTGATGAAATTCTTTGTGCAATAATAATTTTTGTTGTATCAGGGATACATGAACGAAGTCCTGTACGGATTTTAGAGTCTGTAAATGTGTCAACAGCACTTGTTGAGTCGTCAAGAATAAGGATTTTCGGCTTTTTGAGAATTGCACGGGCAATACAAAGTCTCTGCTTCTGTCCACCTGAAACATTCACGCCACCCTGACTTAAGTCTGTATTATATCCGTCAGGGAATGATGTGATAAAGGAATGTGCATCAGCAATTTCACAAGCAGCAACCAGTTCCTCGTCAGTTGCATTTTTATTGCCCCAACGAAGGTTTTCTGCAATTGTACCCGAGAAAAGAACATTCTTCTGAAGCACCATACTAACTTCTTCACGAAGCGCATGAATTTTATAATCTTTAACATTCACACCACCGACTCTGACTTCACCTTCATTAACATCATAAAGTCGGGGAATGAGCTGTACAAGGCTTGATTTAGCACTACCTGTTGCACCGATAATACCAACCATTTCACCACTGTTAATTTTAAATGAAGCGTTGTTGATTGTGGGAAGTGATGCACCGTCATATTTGAATGTAACCTTATCAAATTCGATTGAACCATCTTTTACAACATTTTCTGTTGCTGTGTCATCACGAATACTCGGGACTTCCTCAACAACCTCAAGAATACGCTTTGCACTTGCCTGTGACATAAAGAACTGTGCAATAAGTAACACAACCATCAGGAAGTGGATAAGAATCTGCATAATATATGTAAATATTGCAGAGAAATCACCAATAGCCAATGTTTCATAAGAAATTTCCTTTGCTGCAATATAAAGTATTGCAAGGATTGTGCCATACATAATGATTGTGAATGTAGGCATACCCATAATCATAAGCTTTTCAGCATGCAATGCTGCACCCATAAGCTCATCATTAGCTTTCTTGAATTTTTTCTTTTCGTGTTCTGAACGTACAAACGCTTTTACAACACGTATATTTGTAAGGTTTTCCTGAATTGATGCATTAAATCCATCAAACATTTCAAGCATAACCTTAAATCTCTTTAAAGCAATCGGTGCGAAGATTATAAGGATAATTGCAATAAGAGGAAGTGACACTGCAAATGCTTTTGAAA
This sequence comes from Candidatus Fimenecus sp., assembly GCA_045591625.1. Taxonomy (GTDB): domain Bacteria; phylum Bacillota; class Clostridia; order Oscillospirales; family Acutalibacteraceae; genus Fimenecus. Next base: position 4,858 of record JAZNTF010000105.1, on the reverse strand, counting down.
CACCCTTGCTCATTGTGATAGTGATTATAAGTGCCACCACCAACATAACAGGAGCACGGAACATCATTCTTATCATCATAACAAATGTATTCTGAACAGAGTTTACATCAGTTGTAATTCGTGTAATAAGTGATGCTGTTGAGAATTTGTCAATATTTGAGAAGGAAAAACGCTGAATTTTGCCCATAATTGCTTCACGAAGTGTTGCGCCAAAGCCCATACCTGCAACAGCAGCCATTCGTGCAGCCATAGCACCACAAAAAAGTGAACCCAATGCATAAACCAGCATTTCTAATCCAAGAAGCAGTATTGCATCCATACCGCCATCAGGCATTTCAACACCAAATGTAGCAAGTATGATATCAAATCCGTTTCGCAAAACCTCAATGAAACTGTCATTAGCTACTGTTTTACCGGTCTGAACAATGTTTACAATGTCAGCCATAACGAGTGGAATTATAAGCTCCAGCACAACCTCACCAATCATAAGAATCGGTGACATAATTGCAGGAATTATATATTTTTTTGCATATCTTAAAAGCTTAAACATTTTCGTCCTCCTTTGCAAAAGCTGTTAAGTTATTATTCATTCTTTCAACATATGATATTAAAACATCCAATTCTTCTTCCGTAAATCCTGTATAAGTTATATTATCTATGTTCAAAAAATAGTTATCAGCAAAAGCCACAATTTCCTTGCCTTTTTTTGTGAGCTTAAGTCTATGGCAACGTGTATCCTTTTTATTTTCCAAACGGACAATAAACCCTGACTCCTCCATCTTCTTAAGCGCCTTTGCAACGGCAGGTTGAGTAATGTTGAGATGGTCTGCTATCTCTTTCTGTGTTACATTTTCGTGGTCACTCAGATATTTAAGAATAGGTGGCTGTCCAAAGCCTAATCCGTATTCACGAAACTTTCCGTCTATTATTTCATGATGCATAGTGTGATATTTTTTAAATGCCATATCAAGCTTTTTCACCTTTGAAGTCAACTTTTCACTTCCTTTGATTCGTTTGCAAATATATAACCAGTTATTTAATAACCAGTTATACATTCTAAATTATATACTATTTTTCAACAATGTCAACCCTGAAAAATCAGCCCAAATATGAACTTTTTGTAAACAATTTCGCGTTTTTTGAAAATCGTCCCGCATTTCCCGGGACGATTTTGCATTTCCGGCCTATATATGGAGGGTATTTTTTTCAGGTAAGAAGTAAAAATAACTATTTTTTACCTTAATTCCCTCAATTAAAGGAGGTTACCAAATGAGTAAAAATAAGCTGACAAAAAAAGAGATGGATTTCTGTCGTCACTATGTCCGACTGCGAAATCCAAAGGAAGCAGCCCTTCGTTCAGGTTTTACACTTCTTCCTGAATACAGAGGAGTGGCGATGCTGTCAAAAAAGGAGATAAAAGAAAAAATCACACAGCTGGAAAAAGAATGTCCTACAACAAGCAGTCTGGTTTCAGCAGGACTGGAGCGCCTTGCATTCGGCTCTGTAAGTGATGCAATCCGACTTATCCTTTGTGTTAATGAAAACAATTCCCCCGACATTGATTCCCTCGACCTGTTTAATGTGTCAGAAATCAAAATCACAAACGGAAAAGGTATGGAAATCAAATTTTTTGACCGACTCAAGGCTCTGGAAAGACTTGCTGACATATCCTGTGACGACAGAGATACCGGTGCATTGTCCTTTTATGAGGCCATTGAACGAAGTGCCCTAAAGCAAACGGAGAGTGAAATGGATGGCTGAAATCAAATTTCGTAAATTCTCTCCCAAACAATTGACGGTGCTTAATTGGTGGTGTAGTCGGAGTCCCTATAAAGACTACGATGCAATCATCTGTGACGGTGCTGTCAGAAGTGGTAAAACACTTTGCATGTCAATTTCTTTTATTCTTTGGAGCTTCTACAGTTTTTCCGATTCCTCATTTGCAATCTGCGGCAAAACAATTACTTCTCTGCGACGAAATGTAATCACACCTCTTTTACCCGTACTTACTCAAATGGGATTTACCGTCAGGGAATTAAAATCCTCGAACATTGTTCTCATTAGTAAAGGGAAAAAAAGTAACAGATTTTACCTTTTCGGTGGCCGTGACGAATCATCAGCATCACTTATTCAAGGTATGACTCTTTCGGGAGTTCTTCTTGACGAAGTTGCTCTTATGCCTCGTTCTTTTGTTGAACAATCCCTTGCACGATGCTCTGTTTCAGGCTCAAAATTTTGGTTTAACTGTAACCCCGAAAATCCTCTTCATTGGTTTTATAACGAATGGATTAAAAAGGCAGATGAAAAAAATTGTCTTTATCTTCATTTTCTGATGAGTGACAATCCGTCACTTACTAAATCCATACGAAATCGTTATGAAGCGCTTTATTCAGGTGCATTTTACGAGAGATTTGTACTTGGCAAATGGGTAGCTGTTGACGGGCTGGTGTATCCTTTCTTTAACGAAAAGGAGCATACAACAAGTATTTTACCTGAAAATTGCAGTCAGTATTACATCTCCTGCGACTACGGTACTGTTAACCCTGCATCATTCGGTCTTTGGGGACTTCACAACGATATCTGGTACAGAATTAGGGAATTCTATCACGATTCAAAAGCAAAAGGCTTTCAGATGACTGACAAGGAATACTATGACAAATTAGTTGAACTTGCAGATAACATAAGAGTTGAAGCTGTGATAGTTGACCCATCTGCAGCATCATTTATGGAGTGCATCCGTCGCAAAGGCAAATTCCGTGTTATTCCTGCAAAAAATCAGGTGTCAGACGGTATACGTAAGGTTTCAGAAAAACTGAAAAACCGCAAAATCATAATCGGCAGTTCATGTACCGATACAATCCGTGAGTTTTCTATGTATCGTTGGGACTGCAATAGTGTCCACGACACTCCGAAAAAAGAGTATGACCACGCAATGGACGATATTCGCTATTTTGTGGCTACAGCTCTTGAAAGTACGGATAATTCCTTTTTTGCATTATCCGTAGAAAGAAATTAAAACCTTAATGAAAGGAGGTTTCAACTTGTCAATATTCGACAAATTCGGCAAGAGAAAGGTTTGCACAGTATCCCCACAGACATCCTTTTCAAATTCTATTGATAATTTATATGACTTTTACCCGTCACAAGTTGCAAATCCTGAGCTTTACCGTTCACTTCGTGAGGCTGTACCAATTATCGATACGGCTATTTACAAGCTTATTCGTCTCACAGGTGGATTCAATGTAAAGACAATTAACGGTAAAAATCAGGCAGAGCTCGATGAATTTATTAATAGCATCAGCGTAAACGGTACAGGACAAGGACTTCAGCAGTTTATTGACATTTACTTTGAACAGCTTCTCACATTCGGAACTTCTGTGGGTGAAATCATAACAAACGGAACTGAAATTCATTCTCTTTATAATGTTCCGATTTGTAATATCAGCCTAAAAAGAAATCCCAAAAAATTCAATGAAATTCTTGTTTGCCGTCCCGACAGCTTGTCAGGTACTCCTGTAAAATATCAGGATTTGGTTGTGTTCTCTGCACTTAATCCTGAAGCAGGAAGCATTACGGGCACTTCAATTTTAAAAGGTCTGCCTTTTGTTTCTTCAATTCTTTTAAAGATTTACAACTCAATCGGACAAAATTTCGAACGGTCAGGAAGCATACGATATGCAGTTACATACAATCCCGGTTCAGATATACTTGACCGTGCTTACGCAAAGGAAAGAGCTACACAGATTGCAACCGAATGGGCAAATGCTATGAATGGTAATGGTGTCAAGGATTTTGTGGCAGTTGGCGATGTACAGATTAAGGTTATCGGTGCTGATAATCAGATTCTTGACAGTGAAATTCCCGTTAAGCAATTGCTCGAAGAGATTGTCGCAAAGCTTTCTATTCCACCATTTATGCTTGGCATCAGCTGGAGCACACCAGAACGAATGTCATCACAACAATCAGATGCACTTACAACAGAGCTTTGTGCATACAGACGTGTTTTAACACCTGTTATTGAGAAAATATGCAACCTTTATTTAAGACTTTGCGGCAACAGTTCAGGTGTTGAGGTTATCTGGGACGATATTACACTTCAGGACTCGGTTGAACAGGCAAAAGCAGAGCTTTACAAAGCTCAAGCTAAAGCATTAGGAGGTGAAAAGCTTGATTAAAAAGAATTGTTCTGCTGTACATCAGGTTGGTGTGCCAACTGACGAGGATATGCGTCTTATCAACAAGTATTCCTTACGACCACTTAACAAAGATGAGATTTTCTGCTTCAGCGTTACTCTTTGTGACAACGACATTGACAGAGATTTTGAGCGATTTGATGAAGACTCCCTTAAAGCCCTTGAAGCTCTTTTTGTGGGCAAAACAGGAATTCAAAATCACAGTATGAAAAGTGAGGACCAAAGTTGTCGTACATATAAAACTCAGCTTATTGTTGACGATAACAGAAAAACCGTTGACGGTATGACTTATATGTACTTAAAGGCATGGTGCTACACCATAAGAAGTGAAAAGAACGAATCTCTTATCAGTGATATTGAAAGTGGTATAAAAAAAGAGGTCAGCGTAAGCTGTGCCTCAGATTCACGAATCTGCTCAGTTTATGGTGAAGCTAACTGCAACCACATTTCAGGCAGAAAATACAATGGCGAAATCTGCTACAAAACTATCACAGGCATCACCGATGCTTATGAGTGGTCTTTTGTAGCTGTACCGGCACAACGAAATGCCGGTGTAACCAAATCTTTTAAAAAGGAGAAATCAATGGAAAACATTTTAAAATCCATCAAGGAAGAGAAAAGTCTTACTCTTAATGAAAAAGACCTTAAAAAGCTTTCTCAGTATA
>JAZNTF010000104.1:0-2826 GCA_045591625.1 Candidatus Fimenecus sp. | reverse complement strand
TGTTGTAATCGGTGCAATCAACTGGGGTGCAATTGGTCTTTTCCAGTTTGATATTGTAGCATGGATTTTCGGCGGTCAAGATGCAATAATCAGTAGAATTGTTTATACTCTTGTTGCACTTGCAGGTGTGTGGTGCATATCACTTTTATTCCGCAGAAATGAAATGTTAGCAACAAATGATGAAATATAGTTTTAAAAAAACTCTTTCGAAATAATTCGAAAGAGTTTTTTCATTATTCAACTATAAGATTTTCAACAAGAGATTTATCAGGTGTTACATATATAGTTTTATATGTGTTATAAATTACTTTACCAGGTTTTGCTCCAGTTGGCTTTTTAACATTTTTTATCAAAGTATAATCAACTGCAACTGAAGAAGAATCCTTTGCTTTACTATGATACGCAGCAATACAAGCTGCTTCATAAATAGCCGTTTCAGTAATCTCCTTTTTATCTGCAATAATGACTGTGTGTGAACCTGCATATTTCTGAACATGTAACCACATATCATAATTCATTGCTGTTTTTAAAGTGAGAATATCATTTTGAATATTATTTCTACCAACAAGAATTTTAAAACCATCACTTGATTTAAATTCATTAGGTTGGAGTGGTTTTTCTTTTTTGAGTTTATTGCCTTTTTTAATTTTTAAGTATCCACCCTGCTCCAATTCATCACGAATTTCCGAAATTTCTCTTTCAGAATCAGCACGAGATAAATTATCAAGAACAGAATCAAGGTAAACTAATTCCTGTTCTCCTTCATCAATAAGATGGTGAAGCAATTTTTCAGCATTAACTGCTTTTTTATACTCTTTAAAATACCTTTGAGCATTCTGCAGTGGACTTAAAGCAGGATTAGCAGGGATTTCAATTATATTGTTATTGTCATAATAATTTTCCAGCTTATAAACAGATGCTTTTTCAGTCAATCTGTATTGATTTGCAGTTATCAATTCTGCGAAAATGCGTATTTCTTCACGACTTTCACTTTTAAGAAGCTCTGTTTTTCTGTTATTAATCTTTCGTGCAGTTCGCTCAATTGCACTATTAAGCAGCTTAAACAAATCTGCTGCTTTTCTTTTTGTTCTGTTGATTTTATCCTTTTCAAAATAGAAATCGTCAAGCAATTCAGAAACTGACTCATATTCCTTTTTATTAAGAGTTGTTCCATACTGACGAATATTTGTAAATGAAAAATCATAAGGAATACCGTCTTTAGAAATAAGCATTGTAAAAGACTTATTATTTATAATTTCATCTTTAATAATACTAATCTCGTTTTCAAGTCTTTCTTTTTCAATATCAAGAAGAAGACCAACCTGTTTATCACCAAAAACAGTTCTGTATGCAATTTCTCTGCCCACAATAGGTGAAAAACCTTCAACACATTCAAGGATTGCCTTTGAAAGCATTTTTTCAGGATACAACAATATCTTATCAGTAATTTCAGCAGCAGAATCAGAAATAATGTCACATTTTTCCTGCATTGGCGGCAACTCATATTTAAGACCCGGCAAGATTTCTCTCACAGAAGATTTTTCTTCATCAATTCTTTTAACTGCATCAATTATTTTATAATCAATGTCGCAAAGGATAATATTACTTCTTTGTCCCATAATTTCACAGACAAGATAATATTTTGTTTTATCCCCTATTTCGGTTGTACCGTCAAACTCTAAGGTTATAATTCTGTCATTACCGATTTGTGTAATATCTGTTAATGTTGCACCACAAAGTCTTTTACGAAGCAACATACAAAGCATCGGAGGCACTTTAGGATTTTCAAGGTTATATCTGCTTAAATGGACACGAGGGCTCTGACCGTCACAGGATAAATATAATCTGTAACCGCCATTTCGTGTACGAAGAATCAGCACCAGCTCATTTTTAGATGGCTGATGCACCTTTTCAATTTTAGAGCCTGTAATGTAGTTTTTAAGCTCGTTTTTTATAAGTCCTAATATAATTCCGTCTAATGCCATAAAACCTCTTAAATCGTGATTATAGGAGTATTCTGTGTTGCAAGAATACAATCAATCTTAAATTTATTTTCTATTTTTTCCAAAAGTGGTTTGACTGCTATCATTTCTGTTTCAAAATGACCTGCTGCAACTAATAAAACACCCATTTCATTTGCATCAAGGAAAGCGTGATGAGATGCATCACCTGTAAGCAAAGCGTCACAACTAAGTTCTTTTGCAAATGATAAGTAATCACTACCTGAGCCACTGCAAACAGCAACTGTTTTAACTTTTTTATTTATTGAATTATATCTTACTGAACCACCAAGTGAATTTTTAACTTGATTAATAAAAACTTCTGCAGATATTTTACTATCAAATTCAGCAACGTTAAGACAAGTATTTTCAATCTTTTCAAAGCTATCAAAACCAATAATATTACATAAAATATCATTAACACCGTCTATAGCTTTATCATAATTGGTATGAGCACATATGATGCTTATATTATTTTTAATAAGTTTAAAAACCAGACTATCACTCAAAACATCAGAAACAGGCTTAAAAATTATTGGATGATGAGTTATAATTAGTTCAGCTCCATATTCAACAGCTTGATTTATAACATCAGATGTAATATCAAGTGCAAAAAGAATTTTTGAAATTTTAGCAGTTTTCTCACCAACTAAAATTCCTGAATTATCCCATTCCTCTGCTGTGTTAAATGGTGCAAATGAATCAATAAAATTATATATATCTTTTACTGTTGCCATTGTTTTAACTCCTCTACCATAGTTTCAAGGTTAGAACAGTCTTTTTCTGCTTTTTTTTAAGCAACAAGCTTTTTTTTATACTTATTATA
>JAZNTF010000103.1:0-3509 GCA_045591625.1 Candidatus Fimenecus sp. | reverse complement strand
GTAGGGGAGGGTCTCCGTGCCCTCCCGAACATATAATGCACACTTACGGGCAGGCACAGAGACCTGCCCCTACATTTACAATCATATTGGTTAAATATATAATTCTGCATTTACCCGATAAACTCCGATTGTTATCTATCGCATTTGTTGAAGGTATCGTAATTTTTACGGTCTATAAATAACGAAAATATTTCAAAAAAATGCTCCCACCCCAAAAGGGTGAGAGCGTTTCCGTTTTATTACGGAATTAAAAAAGGAGAATGAAAATGAAAGGGCGTGGTCGCATCGTTTAGGAATGGTCTTGCAACCACTGTATAGAATATAACATAGATTTGTTTATGAAAAATGGATAGAAAGTTAATATTTTATGAATTTTGCATTTTGTAACAATTTTGTAACAATTATTAAATAATTGTAATGATAGTTGAAAAATTACAAAAAAACCATATAATTATAATGATAAAATGTAGAGGTATGTTCTTATGGAGAAGATTTTTAAATCAGAACAATCTTTAAAGAGAATAGAGAAAATCAGAACCCTCCTTATGAGTGAAAGATGGATGGCTGTTTTGTTCTGCATCGCAGCTGTGTTTACAACGCTCAGTGCGTATTTCCCTGATAAGCAGATTGAGGTTATCGGTACAATTATTTTTGCTTATATTGTTGGTATTACCATTTGTCTTAGTGATGACATTATGGCGGGTCTTGCTCCTTTTTCTCTTGCCAGCCTTGTGGCTATAAAGTGTTATGATTCCTTTGATGTTTTTATGGGATACATATGGTATCTGATACCGATTGTTTTCCTTCTGTTGTTCCACCTTATTGCATACAGAAAAAAACTTACAACAAAGGGAAGTCAGTTTAAACCGATATTGTTTGTTTCAGCATCTATTCTGCTTGGTGGTATAGGGTTTATCAGTGCGAAGGAATATTTCGCACCCACATCACTTTATCATATGCTGGGATTAGGTTTTGCAATGCTCTTTATATATGCCTATTTCTATGCACATCTTGATGTTAAAAGGAATTATTCTCTTATTGAGCATTTAACAAAGGTAATGGTGCTTACAGGGTGCTTTGCTTCCTTTATGGTAATTTCGTATTACATTATCAATATTAACGATGTTATTGACCGTCAGGGACTTTTATTTCTGCAATGGCGTAATAACTGCTCTACAATATTGATGATTACAATACCGTTTGCATTCTTCTGGGCAAATAAAAAATCATACGCTACTATGTTGGGATTTATTTTCTATTTTGCTCTTTTACTTACAGGCTCCCGTGGTGGTATGGTATTTGGCTCTGTTGAAATTGTTATGTGCATAGTTGTTTATATGCTTTATGACAGACGAAGAAGATTGGCTTATGCAATTATCTGTGCATGTATTTTATTCGGCTTCCTAGCCTTTATGCCACAGATTACACAGTTCCTCGGATATACCATAGACAGACTGTTTACAGCGGTTAATGATTTCCTTATGGGTGAATCAACAGAGGTTCGTATAGCACATTATGCACAGGGAATCAGAGACTTCCTTGAGCATCCTGTTTTGGGTACAGGCTTAGGATATATGGGAAATCGAGATATTCACGCTTCAAAGAAATTTGCGCTTTGTTGGTATCACTGTGCACCTATTCAGGTTGCTGCAAGCTTTGGTGTAGTGGGAATTGTTGCATACACATATCAGTTTATCAAGAGAAATATGCTTATATGGAAAAAGGCAACTCTTTTCAATATGACAATTTTCTTGTCCTATGTGAGTCTTGAAATGATGTCACTTGTAAATCCGGGTGTTTTCTGTCCTGTGCCATATCTTTTGTTTGTAACATTGTTTATGGTTATCGTTGAGAAGAGCGACGGAGAATTCCAGGAAAAGATGTCTTTAAAAAAGAAGAAAATAAATGAAGAAAAGGCTTGACAATCAAGCCTTTTTTTGATAAACTTTGTATTTGCTATGGATAATTTTATTAAATCCATATCCTTCCTCCCAAGGAGAGTTTGGGGGGCAAAGTCCATAAGGAGGTGTAAAAGAATGTCAAAGTATGAGACTATTATGGTTTACTCACTTGCAAAGGGTGAGGAAGCTGCAAAAGAGCTTATGGAAAAATTCAAGGCTCTTATGGAATCAAACGGCACTCTTGAAAGCGTTGATGAATGGGGCAAGAGAAGACTTGCTTACCTTATCAATGATGAGGCTGAAGGTTACTATGTTCTCTTCAACTATGAAGCAGAAGCAGGTTTCCCAGCAGAGCTTGACCGTATTGCAAAAATCACTGACGGTGTTCTCAGAACATTAATCGTTAAGAAGTAATCGGAGGTAAGAATTATGTTAAACAGCGTAATCATCATGGGCAGACTTACTGCAGACCCCGAACTTCGTACAACTACAAACGGTTTATCCGTTACTTCATTCACAGTTGCTGTTGACCGTAACTACAAAAGTGGTGACGAAAGACAGACAGACTTTATCAGCGTTGTAGCATGGCGCGGAACAGCAGATTTTGTAACAAGATTTTTCAAAAAGGGACAAATGATTGCTGTTCAGGGTTCACTTCAGGTTCGCAACTATGAAGATAAGAACGGAAATAAGCGTACAGCTTACGATGTTGTTGCTGATAATGTATCATTCTGTGGCAGCAAGAATGAAGGTGGTAACAGCTTCGGAGCACCAAGACAGGAATCAGCACCGGCTGTTTCTTATCAGAGTGCAGATGCAGGCAGTTTCTCAGTTTTACCCGATGACAATTCAGGATTCCCATTCGGCGCAGATGATGACGAGGGACTCCCATTCTAAGTAAATCTTAATAGGAGGAAACTATAATGGCATACGATAAGAATGCAAGACCTAACAGAAAAGGTCGTAAAAAAGTTTGTGCATTTTGTGTAGAAAAAATCGAAAAGATTGACTATAAAGATACAGCAAAGCTTCGTCGTTACACATCAGACAGAGCGAAGATTCTTCCTCGCCGTGTAACAGGTACTTGTGCAAATCACCAGAGAGAGCTTACAACAGCTATCAAGAGAGCTCGTCAGATTGCTCTCATGCCTTACACAAACGACTAATAAAAATAAAGCCGATGGATTATTCCGTCGGCTTTTTTGTTTGTGTAATTAAGTTTTTTGTCAGCTACCGATAAGACCCTCGAGCAGAGTGACGTCATAACCCTGCTCTATGTATCTGTTGTACATATCGTAATTATTTATTATATTCACGATTGTGCCTATAGCAAAAGCAACGGGTTTGAGGACGATGGAAGGATTTTTGTAATTGTGACCACCTTGTGCAGATGTCTTTCTGATTGTAAGACGGTTGAACTCTTTGTTGTCTGTACAAGTCGGAGGCCAAGCGGTCTTAGGAAGACAATTAATTAAGGCAACTCCTTGGCTCACAGAACGACATGGCTACGATCCGACTTGAGGACGATGGAAGGATTTTTGTAATTGTGACCACCTTGTGCAGATGTCTTTCTGATTGTAAGACGGTTGAACTCTTTGTTGTCTGTAC
>JAZNTF010000102.1:0-2650 GCA_045591625.1 Candidatus Fimenecus sp. | reverse complement strand
GGTCGAATTCGTCACCGCCAAGACGGTTGTTACCTGCTGTTGCAAGAACTTCCTGAACACCATCGCCCATTTCGATAATTGAAACGTCGAATGTCCCACCACCAAGGTCATAAACCATAACCTTCTGGTCTTCTTCCTTATCAATACCGTAAGCAAGAGCTGCTGCTGTTGGTTCATTGATAATTCTCTTTACTTCAAGACCTGCGATTTTACCTGCGTCCTTTGTTGCCTGACGCTGTGCATCAGTGAAATATGCAGGAACTGTGATAACTGCTTCTGTTACAGGAGCACCAAGGTAAGCCTCAGCATCAGCCTTGAGCTTTTGAAGTGTCATTGCTGAAATTTCCTGTGGAGTATAATCTTTACCATCAATATTTACTTTATAGTCGGTGCCCATGTGTCTTTTGATAGATGCGATTGTTCTGTCAGGGTTTGTGATAGCCTGACGCTTTGCAACCTGACCTACCATTCTTTCACCTGTTTTTGAGAAAGCAACAACAGATGGAGTTGTTCTTGCACCTTCTGCGTTAGCAATAACAACAGGTTCGCCACCTTCAATTACTGCTACACATGAGTTTGTTGTACCTAAGTCAATACCAATTACCTTTGCCATAAATTTATTCCTCCTATTAGATATATTACTAATATTTATTGATTCATAGTAACTGCTGATTAAAGCGAAGTGCAATTATCAGTGAGATATTTTTTCGTTAGAGCCGTCAACAAAACGGAGATAATACTTTGTGTATTATCGAGTATTTGGAACGAGGTATAACGGGAAAATAGCCATTGAGAATTGTGCTTAAGTTTTAAATCAGTAGTTACTCAATTTACTACTTTTACTATTGCAGGGCGGATTACTCTGTCACCCATTTTGTATCCTGTTGAAAACACATCTGAAATGCTGTTTTCAGGAAGCTCATCATCTTCACCGTGCATAACTGCATTATGGATATTAGGGTCAAATGCTTCACCCTTTTCACCAAAAGACTCAACACCGAGCTTTTTGAATGTTTCACCGTATTGATTAAAAATCATTTCAATACCTTTTTTGAATGAGTCAAGGTCAGAGACTTCGGCACTCATGGCTCTCATAAAGTTATCGTAAACAGGTAAAAATTCACCGATTGTTGATGCCTTTGTATCTCCGTATGCCTGTTCCTTTTCTTTCTGTGAACGCTTACGGAAATTATCATATTCAGCCATAACTCTCAAAAGCTTATCTTTTGTTTCATTAAGCTCGGCTGTAAGCTTTTCCTCAACAGTTGGCTCTGTATTTTCTACTACTTCTTCAACTGTTTCTTCAGGATTTATTTTCTTATTCTTTGCCATTTTAATCCTCCAAAGTATCGGACATAATCTTGCCCACTATTTCTGTTAAATATTTAAGACTTGGAATAAGTCTTGCATAATCTATTCTTGTAGGACCAATAAGTCCTAATGTACCGCTATCTTTACCACCCACTGCATAATGGGAATAAATAAGACTGGAATCCTGAAGCTCTCGATAAAAGTTTTCCTTACCAATCAGGACATTGGTGTTATTCTCCGACTTGTGACCTGCAAAGAGATTTGTCAGAGGCTCACCTCGTCTTAAAAATTCCATTAGTTCATAAGCATTGGGATAGTCTGTATGATTCAACAAATTTGACTGTCCTTCTAAAAGCAACTGTGTTTGTTCAGTAAGCTGTGCCAAATCTGAAAGCGTTACAAGCAATGGTGAAATCGCAAGTGACTTACTACCCAAGGATAAAGCAAGAGTCTGAATAAGAGCAATACTCACTTCACTTGCAGATTTACCGATAAAATGCTTTGAAACTATATTATAAAAGGTTTCAATCAGTTCAATGTTTAAATCATTATCTGTTCTGCAAACTCTGCTTTTTAATATACCTGACGATGAAAGCATAACCATCATTGCAGTATGTGTACCGAGAGGAACTAACTCAACACGACGGATAACTGCATTTTCATCTGTGGGCGTTGTTGAAACAACTGCACAGTTAGTAAGCTCTGCCAAAACCTGACCTGCCTGTTCAAGAATCTGCTGCGGTTCACCACCTGCATCAGAAAGTCTTGCCTCAATAAGTCGTTTTTCGTTAATCGGTAATTCGTATCTGTTCATCAGCTTATCAACATAATAACGATAACCAATCTGCGACGGAATTCGACCGGCCGATGTGTGAGGTTGTTCAATGAAACCTAATCTTGAAAGTTCAGCCATTTCGTTACGAATAGTGGCGGATGACACAGGAATGCGGATATACTCAAGCAAGGATTTTGAACCAACCGGCTCACCCGTTGCAATATACCATTCAACAATGGCGGCAAGGATTTTTTCTTTTCTCTCGCTGAGTTGCATCTTGTCACCCCTTTTGTACTATTTAGCACTCACACCGTTAGAGTGCTAACTCTATTAAATAATATACATTCTTTTCTAAAAAATGTCAAGGGAATATTTGTAAATAAATTGTTAAGAGCTGAAAATGTTATATTAAATTATAATTTATCGGTGAATTTATTGAGAACACAATACCTTGTAGGGGAGGGTCTCCGTGCCCTCCCGAACATATAATGCACACTTACGGGCAGGCACAGGTGCGGGTGTCCTGTGGACACCTCTGCGAAGCAGAAGCACCGACCGAACCGG
>JAZNTF010000101.1:0-1862 GCA_045591625.1 Candidatus Fimenecus sp. | reverse complement strand
CATTTCATCAGGAATACCAACATATTTTGCGGCATTTCTTACTCTCTCATCAATTTCAGTCTTTGAAAGTCCCATATTAGTAGGACCGAAAGCAATATCTTTATATACTGTTTCTTCAAAAAGCTGATACTCAGGATACTGAAAGCAAAGTCCAACACGGAAACGAGCGTCAAAAAGGGAAGATTTTGAATCGTGGATATTCTTACCATCAAGGAAGATTTTTCCGTTAGTAGGCTTCAAAAGTCCGTTAAGATGCTGAACCAGAGTACTTTTTCCTGAACCTGTATGTCCGATAATGGCTACAAATTCACCTTTTTCAATATCAATATTCACATTGTCAAGTGCGGTGATTTTAAAAGGTGTGCCCTCACCGTAGGTAAATGTTAAATTTTCTGTTTTAAGGTGGGACATTTTACTGACCTTTCAATAAATCATCTATATTTTCGACCAATTCGTCGATACTCAACATATCATTTTTCAAATTAATTCCGTCTGCCTTAAGCATTTTAGCAAGCAAACAGGTCTGCGGTACATCAAGACCGATACTGCGGATTTTTTCAGTATCTGCAAAGACTTCTTTTGGTGTACCGTCCATTATAAGTCTGCTGTCGTCCATTACCACAATTCTGTCGACTTCACAAGCCTCTTCCATATAATGAGTGATAAAGACCACTGTAATTCCAAGCTCACGGTTAAGTCGCTTAATGGCTTTCATTACATCACGTCTGCCCTCAGGGTCAAGCATAGCGGTAGGTTCATCAAGAATGATGCAACGAGGCTCCATTGCAATAATACCCGCTATCGCGACACGCTGTTTCTGACCACCTGAAAGCTTATGCGGTTCGTGATTTTTATATTTATACATACCGACGATTTTAAGTGATTCATCAACTCTTCTGCGGATTTCAGAAGGCTCAACGCCTAAGTTTTCAGGACCGAATGCAACATCTTCTTCAACGATAGTTGCAACAATCTGATTATCAGGGTTCTGAAAAACAACACCAACCGTCTGTTTGATTTTTATATCATAATCTTCATTTTTTGTATCCATTCCGTCAACGAGAATTTCACCTTTTTCAGGAATCAGAAGACCGTTTGCAAGCTTTGCAAGAGTACTTTTTCCTGAACCATTATGACCGAGAACAGCCATAAAGTCACCCTCATTGATAGTGAGTGAAAAATCCTTGACTGCAGGTGCTAAAACAACACCTTCGTCGTCGCTTTCATAACGAAATGTGACGTTTTTAAATTCAATAATACTCATTATTTACTCCAAATCGCAGATGCACCACAAGGAAGCACAAGTCCGTTTTCAGTAGCACGAAGTCCGATTTCACTACCTGTTACCTTACCGCCAAAACGCTTCTTCACAACTGCACCAAGTATGTATTCCATAACTGATGGTGAAAGTCCTGTTGTATAAGAATTTATAAGCACCATAAGCGGGTCATCCGATAAAACCTGACTACAAAGCTCAACGAAGCCATAAACCTCGTTTTCGAGCTTCCACACTTCACCACCGGGACCTCTGCCATATGACGGCGGGTCCATAATGATAATGTCGTACTTATTTCCGCGACGGATTTCACGCTGAACAAATTTAATACAATCGTCAACAATCCAACGAACCTGTTTATCTGCAACATCTGATGAGGCTGCATTTTCCTTTGCCCAGAGAGTCATACCCTTTGATGCATCAACATGGCAAACAGAAGCACCTGCTTTAAGTGCCGAAACAGTAGCACCACCTGTATACGCAAAAAGGTTAAGGACTTTTACTTCACGACCTGCATTTTTAATAATTTCTGCAGTCAAATCCCAGTTTACAGCCTGTTCAGGGAAAAGTCCTGTGTGCTTAAAGC
>JAZNTF010000100.1:0-3381 GCA_045591625.1 Candidatus Fimenecus sp. | reverse complement strand
TGTCACCTGAATGGAGAGTACCATTCTGAACAAGAAGTGTTGCAACAGGACCCTTACCCTTATCAAGACGAGCTTCGATAACGATACCCTTAGCAGCTCTGTTTGGATTAGCTTTAAGCTCTCTCATTTCAGCTGTGAGAAGAACGTTTTCAAGAAGCTTATCAATGTTCATATGTGTCTTAGCAGAAACAGGAACACAGATGATGTCACCGCCCCATTCTTCAGGAACAAGACCATGTTCAGTAAGCTGTTGCATAATCTTATCAACTGTTGTGCCAGGTTTATCCATTTTGTTGATAGCAACAATAATGTCAACCTCAGCTGCTTTAGCATGGTTAATAGCCTCAATTGTCTGTGGCATAATACCGTCGTCAGCAGCAACAACAAGGATTGCAACGTCAGTAGCCTGTGCACCACGAGCACGCATTGGAGTAAATGCAGCGTGACCAGGTGTGTCAAGGAATGTGATGAACTGACCATTAAGATTTACTCTGTAAGCACCAATGTGCTGAGTAATACCACCTGCTTCAGTAGCAGTAACATTTGTATTCTTAATAGCGTCAAGAAGTGATGTCTTACCATGGTCAACGTGTCCCATAACAACTACAACAGGGTCACGTGTTACAAGGTTTTCTTCATCGTCTTCTGAGTCATCAATAATTCTTTCTTCGATTGTAACAACAACCTCACGGCTAACCTTTGCGCCGAGTTCTGTTGCAACGATTTCAGCTGTGTCATAATCAATTACTTCGTTAACAGAAGCCATCATACCAAGTGTGAAGAGCTTTTTGATAACTTCAGCAGCAGTCATTTTAAGACGAGATGCAAGTTCACCAACTGTGATTTCGTCACCAACTGTGATTACAGGTGGTTTCTTTGCTCTTTCTGCTGCAATTCTCTTAAGTCTTTCTGCTTCAGTTTCCTTTTTACCGCTTCTCATACCCTGTTTACGGTACTGCTGACTCTTCTGCTTAAGCTTCTGCTTTTTAACCATATTATCGCTCTGGTGTGTATTTGCAGGAGCAATATTTTCGTATTTTTCATTATATTTTTCAGCGTCAAAAGAGTTTGCTCTTGTATCAATGTGACGCATTTCACCCTTTGTACGAGCCTGCATTGGCTTGTTTGGGTCTTTATCCTTTTTCTTCTGCTGTTGTGGTTGTGGATTCTGCTTTGCAGGAGCATTTGTCTTTTTACCATCAACAGGCTTTGTTTCTTTCTTATCAATTTCCTGCTTTTCCTTTTTAGGCTCAGGCTTTTTCTCAGCCTTTGGCGTTTCTTTAGGAACAGCGTTGAAATATTCGTCAAAGCTCTTAACAGAATTTTCTTTTGTAATCACATCAAAGATAAAGTCAAGTTCTTTTTCTTCAAGGGCAGTCTGTGATTTCTTTTCACCCTCAAAATTCTGTGAAAGTTTTTCTATAATAAATTTACTCTGAATGTCAAAATCCTTCGCAATTTGGTGTACCTTGTACTTTTTAATCATTCTCATAACCTCCCGTTATCATACTTTCAATCTTTTTAGCAAATCCGGATTCATCAATTGAAATAACCCCTGCACGAGCGTTAATACAAAGTGAAAGTTCTTTCATACTGAATGAAACATCTATATATTTAATATTTCTGTTATCATAGGAACATTCGTCCTGCATTTCTTTTTTTAATCTGTCAGATGCATCACAACAAGTTATCACAAGCTGTGATTTTCTCTTTTTGATTGAAGTAATGGTTGCGTCGTGTCCCAATGACATTTTCCCTGCTTTTCGGCAAAGACCTAAAATTCCTTGTAACTTATCATTAATCATTGTTCTTGATTTGTTCCTCCAAGTTATTATAAACATCATCAGGAATAGTTATTTCAAAAGTTCTGTCGATTCTTCGTGATTTTCTGGCTTTCTGGAGACATGTTAAATCATTACAGATATATGCACCTCTGCCAGATGCCTTTCCTTTAAGGTCAAGGCTGATTACACCTTCAGGGCTTTTCACAACTCTGATAAGCTCATTTTTAGGCTTTTGCCCATTGCAACCGTTACATCTGCGCATTGGAATTTTTTTCTGCTTCAATGCTATTATCTCCTTTCTTCCGTTAAGTATTAGGTTTAGCCCTCGTAGAATCCGCTTTCAGGCTTGATGTCGATTTTCCAACCTGTAAGTTTTGCGGCGAGCTTAGCATTTAAGCCTTTGTTGCCGATTGCGAGAGATAACTGGTGGTCAGGAACAGTAACCTGACATGATTTTGCTTCATTATCAATGATTTCAACCTGAAGAACATTTGCAGGAGCAAGTGCTGCACCGATAAATTCTGTTGGGTCTTCACTGTATTTAACAATGTCGATTTTTTCTCCACCGAGAACCTCAACAATGCTGTTAACACGAGTACCGCGAGGACCGATACAGGAACCGATTGGGTCAACATTTTCGTCTGTACTGCTGACAGCCATCTTTGTTCTTACACCTGCTTCACGAGAAACAGAATGAATAGCAACGATACCGTCATAAATTTCAGGAACTTCCTGTTCAAAGAGTCTTCTTACAAGACCTGAATGTGTTCTTGAAATCATAACGCTTGGTCCACGTGTTGTTTCTTTAACATCACTGATATAAACCTTGATAAGCTGACCTTCTGTGAATGTTTCACCCGGTACCTGTTCACCCTTTGGAAGAACTGCTGTACCCTTACCGATTTCAAGAGTAACATTTCCTGTAACAGGGTCGATTCTGCTTACCTTTGCAGTAACAAGGTCTTTTGTCTTTGACTGGAAGTCTTTGATTGCCTGACCTCTTTCTGCATCTTTGATGCCTTGACGGATAACATGCTTAGCTGTTTGTGCAGCAATTCTGCCGAACTTC
The DNA here is from genome assembly GCA_045591625.1 of Candidatus Fimenecus sp. Classification (GTDB taxonomy): domain Bacteria; phylum Bacillota; class Clostridia; order Oscillospirales; family Acutalibacteraceae; genus Fimenecus. Next base: position 528 of record JAZNTF010000100.1, on the reverse strand, counting down.
ATTGTATCAAGGTCGATTTCAAGAGTTTCACCAACCTTTGCATCAGCACGATATTCAAGAGCATCTTCAAGAAGAATATCTGCGTCCCAATCTTCAAGCTCTTCAACGATGTTGAGGTGAACATAAACTCTCATTGTCTTTGCTTCCGGGTCAATGTCACAAGATACAACATCCTTGTTGTTATAATCTTTTCTTACTGCCTTAACAATTGCTTCACTGATTTTTTCATAAAGATAATCAGCCTGAATACCTTTTTCCTTTTCCATTAAGGCTACTGCTTCGAAAAATTCCTTATTCATTATCTATAAAACCTCCTAGAATTAGTCCGGATTAATCTTCAAGATTTCCGATTCCACCGAAATCGTCAGCTTTAATCCATGATGCTTCTTTCTTTAATATATTCATTTCAGTTTCTTCATCAATTGCAATTGTAACACTCTCGTTGTCATAGTCAATTAGAATACCCTTGTAATCTCTCTTGCCTTCAAAAGCCTTGATAAGTCTTACCTGAATTTTTTCACCTAAATA
>JAZNTF010000099.1:0-6900 GCA_045591625.1 Candidatus Fimenecus sp. | reverse complement strand
AAAACCAATCTTTAAAATATGTATTGTTAATATTGAAGAATCGTGATAAAATTAGTTTGATATTAAAAACTCTTATTTATACATTGAGGTTATTTATGGAAAAATTAACTTTTGTTGAAATATTTACAGACGGTGCTTGTTCAGGTAATCCCGGACCCGGTGGCTGGGGCACTATTTTACGCTGTAACGGTGTTGAAAAAGAGCTTTCAGGTGGTGAAGCAGAAACAACCAACAACAGAATGGAGCTTTTAGCTGTTATCAATGGCCTTGAGGCTCTTAACAGAAAATGCAAGGTTAAAATTTATTCTGATTCATCCTATGTTGTTAACGGAATTACAAAAGGATGGGCAGAGGGTTGGAAGAAAAATAACTGGAGAAAAGCCGACAAGAAACCTGCTTTAAATCCTGATTTGTGGGACCGGCTTCTTAATCTTTTAGCACAACACGAATATGAATTTGAGTGGGTAAAGGGACATGCGGGACATCCTGAAAATGAAAGATGTGACAGCTTAGCAGTTGCTTACTCATTAAAGTTCAAATAATTACATTATTTTTCATTTTTCTTGTTGATTATTATTTGATTTTATGATATATTTTATTTATATATTGGATATATATGACTAAATTTAAAAAGGCGTGATTGAAAAGTGGAAAACAACAATGCAACCACAACTGTTGTTGAAGAAGCTAATGAGGTTTCCGCTGCTAACAGACGATATCTTCGTCCTAAAGAAATTGCAGCTTACCTTCTTACTTCTTTCGGTCAGAAAAACTTAAGTCAGTATGTTAATGCATTCCGTCAGTTCTTTGCTATCAGCTTCCTTGGAATGTCAGGTAGTACATACGGTGTTATTATGTTCATCGAGTCAATTTATGACGCTGTGGATGACTCAATCTCAGGTCTTATCATTGACCGTACAAGAACTCGTTGGGGTCGTCTTCGTCCTTGGCTTGTAATCCCTACTCCTTTCTGGGCAATTGCTATGGTGATGCTCTTTACTACACCATCATTCATTGTTCATGAATGGCAAAAAATAGTTTGGACTATCGTTGGTATCTTTGTTTACAACCTTGGTATGTCATACTTCGGTGCATGGACAATTATGCTTTATAACATTACACCAAATAACAATGAGCGTGATAATCTTATTGCCACATCAAAGTTTGCTGACCTTTTCGGTGTATTCCTTCCATCAATTGCATCTATGTTCGTTGGATTCTTACCAAAAGCTACTAACAATGCAGTTGGTATGCAGGATATCTATACAAGCTTTGCAGTTATAATTACAGTAATTGCTGCATTTACTGCATTCTTCGGATTCTCTGCTATGCGTGAAAGAGTACCTCTTGCATCTCGTGAACAGATGAAAGAAGTTGGCGTTGTTGAATCATTCAAGAATGTTTTCAAAAACAGACCGATGTTTATCCTTGTTCTTTCAGGCTTCTTTGCAGGTTTCAAATCAGTTGGTGTTGCAAGCGAAAGCTTCTACTGGATGCACAACTCAAAGAACGTAGCTCACGGTTCTATTGCCGGTCTTTTCACAGGTATTCCAAACTACATTATGGTGCCTCTTGCTCCTAAGCTTATCCGTAAATTCGGTGCTAAAAAGGTTGCAGTTGCATCCGGTATCTTTGCAGGTCTTGCATATGCAGGTACATTCGTTATCGGTATTTTTGGAAACAACGGAAAAGGCTTCCTTGTTGACTGGGAAGGTCATAACGCAGTAGTTAATCTTGCAGTTCTTACACTTTGTCTTACAATCTGTGGTCTTCCAAATCAGCTTTTAAACGTTGCAGGTGCTGTTCTTCAGGGTGACGTTTATGACTATAGTGAATGGAAGACAGGCGTTAGAAACGAAGCTCTTGTTCAGACTGTTCAGAACTACTTTGGTAAAGCTGCTAACTCAATTACACAGCTCCTTTCAGGTGTTGTTATTTCAGCAGTTGGTTACGTTGCTCGTAAAGACGAATTCGGCAATATCGTTCCTGAATCAAACTATAAAACACTTCTTGGCTTCTGGGCTGTATTCTGTTTGCTCCCTGCAATCGCTCGTTTCCTTTACGGTGTAACTCTTATGTTCTTTAATGTTGACGGCAAGTTCAAAGAGCAGATGCTTAAAGAGCTTGAAATCAAGCGTAAAGAAAGACTCGAATCCCTTAATATTGATGGTGAAAATACAGCAGTTGCCGAAACTGAAGCAGTTGCTGATGCACCAACCCAATCAGAATGATTTTCAATCACTATTTATAAAAATCAACCCCAGCTCAATTGAGTTGGGGTTTTGTTTTGTCATTATGTTTTACAGTAAATTTCAATTGAATTAAGGGTTGCTTTTACTCGGTATGATGTAATTACAATCTTGATTCGGTTGATTTTTTGTTTTTTGAAACGACAGATTCGTTTTGCGCCGATTACGGTGGATGAACAGATTTTTATATAGCCGTTTCCGTTATCCGCATAGACATCAAATGATTCAATCTGTTGTCCTGTTGCAATGTTTTCTTTTAAAACAATTTTATCAGCAATTATCGGTTCATTAAAATCGATGATAATTTCAGGTGTTGTGTCCCCTTCTCCTACTTGCCAATAACCATTTTCAGTTAAAATATTTTCTGCCTTATGGTTATCATCAAAGCTTGAAGATGCTGAAGCTTTGCAATTAACTGCAAGATTTTTAGGAAATTCCTTTCGTAATTCGTCACCAAATTTTCGCAAAGCACGAACATCATATTTTGATAAAAGTCCGTTTTTGTCAGGTGGAATATTGAGAAGTAATGAAGAATTACCACCGACACTACCCCAATAAATCTGCATAAGCTTTTTAACTGATTTTACTTTAAAATCTTCTCTTCTATGATAAAACCATCCCGGTCTTATTGAAACATCGACCTCGGCAGGATACCATATAAAATGTGTACATCCCTCAATGGCTTTTCGACTACCCAAATCCTGAGTCGTAGCCTCTACTCTTTTTGCAAATTCAGGATTGTCCTCTTGTTGCGAATGTTCAGCCACATAGTCCTGATTGCTCACATAATATGGAACTACACTCCATTCGGATTCTCTTGACTTCCCTGCTTCATTACCGCACCAACGGACATCGGGTCCACAGATGTTTATAACTGCATTTGGCTGTAATTCACGGATAAGTTTAAAATATCTGTTCCAATCATAGACCTGCTTTTTTCCGTTTTTGCCTTCACCACAAGCACCGTCAAACCAAAAACAGAAGATATCACCATATTTTGTAGCAAGTTCTGTAAGCTGATTTATAAAGTAATTATTATATTCTTCACCTGTACCATAAGTGGCTTCGTGCCTATCCCAGGGAGAAAGATAGACTCCGAATTTAAGTCCGAATTCACGACAAGCGTCACTGACTTCCTTAACAACATCACCTTTACCATTCTGATATGGGCTGTTTTTCATACAGTAATCTGTATGTTCACTTGGCCACAAACAAAAACCATCATGATGTTTACAAGTAAGGATAATGGCTTTGAGACCTGCGTTTTTAATCTCTTTTGCCCACTGACGAGCATCAAGCTTCTTGGGATTAAAAATTGATGCAGGAGCAGTACCGTCACCCCATTCACGACCTGTAAAGGTATTTGTACCGAAATGTATAAAAGAATACATTTCAAGTTTTTGCCACTCTAATTGACGTGGCGACGGAATTACTTCCGCCGCCAACTCAAAACTTCTTTTATTCTGCATAATTTGTCGCAATAATATCCACACCTGTACCGAGAATGTTTTCAATAACAACATCACCGATATTAACAGGAGCTTTAACAGATGCCTCGTTAATAACCTTCATACACTCCATCATCATTCCTTTTGGAATAGGATTTGATGTCTTAACAGGTACAACGTATGCATTACCACCTTCAACCTTAACAGTTGTTGTGAGCATTCTTGTTGGGTTTGTAACCTCTGTACGAGCATAAGCATCGCCACGCTTACAAGTATTACCTGTAACAGTAGCTACATTACCGTCAGCATCAAAAGTTACAGTTATAGGGCATCCTAAAGGACAAGCAACACAAACAAGTTCTCTATTTTCCATTTTATTATGCCTCCACTCTTACTGTAATCTCTGCATTAACAGGAAGTTCACTGATAACTGACTGTTTGAGAGTAACATATTCCATTTCACCCGGACAAAGCTTAACCTTTTTCTTTGAAAGAATTTCTTTGCCGTCACATTCTACGATAATCCTTGCATTATTGAAAACTGCACCAACACGGAAATAGAGTTTAACATCTGAATCTGTGTCATGGTTAATTCTCTGAGGAACAATATAACGAACACCGTTGATACCCTTTGTATAAACACATTCGCCTGTTACCTTTTCACCCTTGATAAACTTTGCAGCACCAAGACCTGCAATCTGACTTTCTTCAGTTACATAGTCAACAAGGTCATGAACCTGAAGAACGTTACCGCAAGCAAACACACCTGCGTGCTCTGTTTCACGATATTCGTCAACCTTTGGTCCGTTTGTAATCACATCAAGCCCCAGCCCTGAATTCTTTGAAAGCTCATTTTCAGGAATAAGACCAACTGAAAGCATTAATGTATCACAAGGTACATATTCTTCTGTTCCCGGAATAGGCTGAAGTCTTTCGTCAACCTTTGCAATTGTAACACCCTCAAGTCTTTCTTTACCATGAGTTGCAATAACTGTTGTTGAGAGCTTAAGAGGAATACCGAAGTCATCAAGACACTGAACAATATTTCGGGTCAAACCACCTGAATAAGGCATAAGCTCACAAACCATCTTAACCTTTGCGCCTTCAAGAGTCATACGACGAGCCATAATAAGACCGATGTCACCTGAACCTAAAATCACAACTTCGTGGCCTGGCATATAACCGTCAATATTAACATATTTCTGTGCTGTACCCGCTGTCATAATACCTGAACAACGGCTACCGGCAATACTCAATGCACCACGAGGTCTTTCACGGCAACCCATGGCAAGAACTACTGCTTTTGCCTGAATTTTAAGAAGACCATCCTTTTTATTAACCGCTGTTACAACATTACCATCAGCAACATCAAGTACCATTGTATCTGTTTTAACAACAATATCTGTATCTTCGAGAAGTTTCATAAATCTTCCTGCATATTCAGGACCTGAAAGTTCTTCTCCGAAATAATGAAGTCCGAAACCGGTATGTATGCACTGTTCAAGGATACCACCAAGTGTTTCTGCACGTTCTAAAACGATAATGCTCTGAACTCCATTTTCTTTTGCTTCAAGGGCAGCTGCCATACCGGCAGGACCGCCACCAACTACAACAAGTTCATAATTTAACACACCGATTCACCTCACTTTGTTCTTTCGTAAATAATTTTTGACTCGCCACCGAATTTTGTGATTTCACTCATTGGAACATCCAATTCACGAGCAAGAATTTCAACAACCTTGCTTCCACAGAAACCACCCTGACAACGACCCATACCTGCTCTTGTTCTACGCTTAACACCGTCAACATCACGAGCACCTGCCGGAGCTTTGATTGCGTCAATAATTTCGCCTTCTGTGATTGTTTCGCAACGGCAAACGATTCTGCCATAAGCAGGATTTTTCTTTATAAGCTCTGCTCTTTCTTCGTCATTCATATGACGGAAACGAACAGGTTCTTCTCTTGTATCTGTATATGATTCTTTTTCATTGAGTTCGAGTTTTTCATTAAGAATTTCACGAACAAAAAGAGCAATTGCAGGAGCTGATGAAAGTCCCGGAGATTCAACACCGGCAACATTCAAGAAGTTTGCACTCTTATCACACCAACCGATAATGAAATCGTCATTAACAGGATGAGCACGAACACCCGCAAAAGATGTAATTGCATTTCTTGTTGAAACGATAGGAACAGATTTCAGTGCCTTTTCAACAATATCCTTAAGTCCTTCAGGAGTTGTTGTAACATCTTCCTTATCCTCAATATTAAGAGCTGTCGGTCCGATAAGAAGGTTTCCGTCAACAGTAGGAGTTACAAGGATACCCTTACCCATTTCGTTTGGACATTGGAAGATTGTGTGAACAGCAAGATTACCAACTGACTTATCAAGAACATAGTACTCACCTTTACGTGGTACAAGGTCAATTGAATCGTCACCAACCATTTTTGCTAATTCGTCAGAGAAATTACCTGCTGCATTAATTATGTATTTAGCAGAGATATCACCTGCAGTAGTATTAAGCACATAACCGTCGGCGTTTTCGTTGATTGCTTTTACTTCGCAATTTCTGATAAATTCAACACCATTTGAAACTGCATTTTCAACAGCAGCGATTGTAAGCTCATAAGGACAAACAATACCTGCACTTTCTGAAAGAAGCGCACCAACTGCTTCATCACTGATATTTGGTTCAATTCTACGGAGTTCAGCCCGGTCAATTACCGAAAGTTCAGGAACACCATTCTTGATACCACGCTCATAAAGTTCATTAACATGTTCCATTTCCTTTTCTGAAAATGCAACAACAACTGAACCGTTCTTTTTGAATGGAACATGCAACTTTTCACAAACCTCAGGCATCATAAGAGTACCCTGAACATTGAGTTTTGCTTTAAGTGTACCATTCTGTGCATCAAATCCACCGTGCACAATAGCACTATTTGCCTTTGTTGTACCCATAGCAACATCATTACACTTTTCAAGCAAAGCCACTTTAATATCGAAGCGACTGAGTTCACGTGCGATGAGTCCACCAACAACACCGGCACCTACAATTGCAACATCGTAAGTCATTATATACACCCTTCTTTTCTTGTATTAGGTACAAATTTACGCACCTATTCACTATCTTTCACATTATAACACATTTATATATTTTTTTACATACTTTTTTTGAAAAAATTTATGCCAATTTTGTTACTTT
>JAZNTF010000098.1:0-2819 GCA_045591625.1 Candidatus Fimenecus sp. | reverse complement strand
CAGGTGTTTTCTGCTACCGAGCCGATTTCATTCCAGAGTTTATCTGCTTTTGCTTTCCATTCAGGAAATTCTTCAAAGTTAGCAGGATAATTATCGTACAATTTACCAACCTGTGTGCTGTACATAAGACCTTTTACAAGTTTGGCAATCGTTGCAGGTTTAAGTTCTTTTTTACCGATACCTGTTAAAATTCCTTTTACAATTCCTGCAATATCATTTGAATCCAATACTAAGCCAGTATCCATACCGCCAAGTATTTTTTCATTGAACATAATATCATTTTTAAAGAGGAATTCAGCTTCATCATATCCCATTGAGATAATACCCATAAGAAGTGGTCTCATTGAATCGAAATCCTTACCCTGTGCTGTCATATATCTCTTGTTGATACTCCACATTCGTTCTTTTGTAAGGAATTTATCTGATTTAAGAAGATTTGAGATAACTTCAACTGCGATTTCACCTGCTACAAGTGATGAGGTACAACCTTCACCACAGGTTGGCTTAGTATGACAAGCAGCATCACCAAGTACTATAAATCCATCATCAACAAGTGAATATACTGATGTATGATATGGTGTCATACCCTTTTCTACACGTTCAACTCTGTATTCAGGGAATTTCACATTTTTCATAAAATCATTTTCAAAGATTTCTTCTGCATAATCATATCCATAGAATCCGCCAATGCCAAGAATTGCACCGTTAGGATTATCAGATGGTGCTGACCATGATTTATATGAAAGGAAGAAACCATCCAATTCTCTTGGGTCAAAGTCATTTTTGAGGTATTCAGCATAATAAAGGACAACATAAAGAATGTCTTTGTTTGTGAGTTTGAAATTGCCTACTACTGATGTATCAGGAAGCTTTGTACGGGCTACGGCAGGAATACCTGAACAGTCAGCAACAATTCGTGAATATGCTTCGTTTTCACCATCATCAGTTTTATACTTTGCACCGATAATTCTATCGTTCTTGTCTTTTATAAAATCAGTAAACGATGCACCATAAATGATTTCTGCACCTGCATCCTTTGCTCTCTGTGCCATTGCCATTATGTAATCATGCTTATGCAAACCGATAACCGGTGCTTCAGCACAAGCTTTTGGATAATTACCATAAGGTGAAATCATTGTTGAATGAGCAAAACAGAATTCACGCAATGGGTCACCCTCATCAGGAATGACAAGGTCAAATCTTTCCATATCATCTTTTCCCATATGGAAAACATCATATTCTCTTGAAACATCATCAGGATTATTTTTTTCAATTACAAGAACCTTAAAGCCTTGTTTTGCCATCTGATATGCAAACCAACAGCCTGTTGTTGAAGCACCAACAACAAAAACATCATAATTTTTCATAATAATCTCCTATTTTGTTAAATAGTCTGTTCAATTCTTGAAACAAGCCATTTATTTCTTGTTGCTGAAATATTGTTCAAATATAAAACATGCTGAACATTATTTTTAATTGCAAAATCAGAAATACTTCCATTGTAATATCTATAGTCGATAACATATACCTTACTGAAATTATCAACAAGGAATGGAACAAAAGCATTACCGAATGATTCCTTAACAACAATAATTGAAGAACCATCTGTAATATCAGGATTTGTTATTTCTGTAAATGGATTATCACCTGCTATAAATGTTGCATATTTAAGTGAAGGACCATAATCACTAACATCATAAATAATAGGCCATTTAATCTTATTACCCTTTTTATCCGTAAATTCCATTGTAGCATTTTCATTAGGTACATATGCGATAACTTTATCAGGAGTCTTTCCTAATGCAGGAGATTTACCTGTATCGTTATAGAATGTACCAAGGAATCCGTCAAATTCAATCTGCTTATACTGTGAAAGTTGACGAGCAGGTATTCCGCTTACTTCACAGAATTTGTCATAAGTATAATATGCACCCAACGCAGTCCAATGGTGGTCAGTTCTGAAATAAACATACTCTGTTCTATGGTCAAGAAGAGTATCTAAAACAGGAATCTTAATAACATTTGAGTTCATACCACTCATCATATAGTTAATTGCTTTTTCCTGGTCATCACTATTGATTGTATCTCTATAGTTATCAGGAAGAACAATACCAATACTTGTTGGAATAATCATATTATAAACTTTTACATTTGGTGATAATTTATTACCAATATCATTCATTGCACCAATATAATGGTCTGCATAATCCTGAACAAAGTTATAATATTCATAACCAACATTACCGGCAACAAAGACAGCGCCAAGAGTCTGGGTATTTAAATCCTCAACAATAAGTGGCTTTCTTGTAGTTGGTTCATCCGCGTTATTCTGCTCAGAATATTCTTCAGGAATTTCATCACCTTCAACAACTTCACCATGAACCTGTCCCTGTCCGGAAAATCCATATAAGCTCTTTACACCTGCATTTAAACCAATTAAACCTTCACGTCCCGGGTATGTATCAGAATACCATGTGCCGACATCATTGAAGAACGAACCATTAAATAATGTTTCAAAGGTGAATTTAGGAAATTTTGCTAATTCCCTTTTTTCCGATTCAGAAAATGTAGGTCTCAACGGAAAGAGAAGACCAATAAAGAATACAAGAAAAAGTACAATAGCAAAAACCATTGTTCTAATAACATAAGTATTAATTTTTAACTTTTTAATTTTCTTATCCATTTAATTTTCTCCTCTTTAAAACTGGAAGTAAAGGAATGGGTTGTAACTATTACCAACAATATTGATAAACGAAATAAATATCAAAATAATTGGTGAAACAATTGTAACAACTGACCAAGCTCTTGCAACAATTATA
>JAZNTF010000097.1:0-8295 GCA_045591625.1 Candidatus Fimenecus sp. | reverse complement strand
TAAGAGAAGCCAAAGTAAAGAATTTGTGTTGAATTTTTGGTTGTATTATCATAAAAAACTATCGCATAAAAGTATCATAATGACACCTGAAATCCCACCTGTAGATGCTAATCCGATAGTCCAACCATTGGTAGGTAGATGAATTGATAAATATTGCCCCAATAGATTTACCGCAAATAACGAACATATACCTTGAAGAGCATTTAGAAAGCATATTTTGAAAAAACTTTTAGTTTTAATCATAGTTAAAAAAATCGTCAGAACATAGAATGAAAAAATCAGTCCCAAAAACAATTTTGCCGATTGCATTAAATAACCTCCTTGTCTTATTAATTTTTATTGATTTTCAGTTTAAAATATTCCATATATGAATATATTTTATAAATAATAAATTTAGGAGAGATTAGAATGTGCGAAACAAAAATGACTTTTGAGCAATATTGTACTTTTTTAGGGAGAAATATTGTTATGGAAGAAATAATCAGCCCGAACGGAGAAAAAAAGATAGTTTGCACTAATGACAAGTGTATGAATAGTGAGAAGGGATGTAAAAACAAATTAAGACTATTGACCGAATGAGGAAAAATATGTATAATATATTTGCAAAAAAATAATTTTACTAAATTTTTATATATCAGCGGTGATTTTATGCAAAAAATTGTTAATTCGGTTTATGATATCATCGCATTCTCAAATGGTGTCATTTTTACTAAAAAAACAGTCCTTGATAACGGCGCTGTCAAGGTTAATTTTTATGGATATGATATAAAAAGAATGCAGAATAGCCCGGTTACAAAAAGTGTTTATCTTTTGAATAAATTTGGTCCTGAATACAAAAAAATAGCAGAACAGTTAGGCGACTATGTTTCCTGTGATGCAGATATTATGCCATCAAAACATACAGTTGTAGTTTATGATAGCGGTGAAACAGGTATTTTTTCACCTGAAGGTAAGATGATATGGTCAAGCGACCTGACATATCAAGGCAGTGAGATAAAAGGCGTTGTTGTTGATGGTGCGCAGATTTGGAGCGTTGTACCTGATAAGAATTGTGTTGTGAGTTATTCGATTCCTCACAAAAAGTTCAGTATGCGTATTGGCTCATTGGATTCACTGTCATTTGATCAGCCTGTTTCCATTTCAAAATATGATGACGATTTATTTATATGCAATATTGGTTCAAGAAAAGTGAGAAAAATCAGCCTCAAGGATTATTCTGTAAGTGATTTCAGAATTTTTGACGAACCTGTGTATAGATATTTACGTACTTGCGGAAGAGAAGTTGTTGTCTTGGAATCCGGTGTATATGTTTTATAATTGATTAAGCCGTACTTTTTGTACGGCGTTTTCAATATTTTACAGTTGACTGTAGAATTGAATTGCGATACAATACAAGTAGAAAAAACAAAGGAGTATATAATAATGAGCGAAGAATTTAATCCGGACCTTGTGTCTGTAATTGATGAAAATGGAGTAGAACACGTATTTGAAGAGCTTGACAGAATCGAAACAGATACTGCAAAATATGTGGCACTTCTTCCTGTTTACGATGAGGCAGAAGAAATTATTGACGATGATGGAGAATTAATTATTCTCAAGGTCTGCGAAGAAGACGGAGAAACATATCTTGAACCAATTGAAGATGATAATGAATTCAACGAAATCGGAAAGATTTTTGAAGAAAGGTTGTCAGAATTATTTTCTTTTGATGAGGAATAATTTCTAAAATTAACCATAATATAATATCACCCTGCGAAGCACGATAACTTTGGCCAATATTAACCCAACACTCAATAAAAGGGAGCTTGTACTCGTTCTATGGGGAGCAGACTTCTCGTCATTGACGGACGAAGGGAGCACAGAAATAGACGGAGAGCACCCACCTGCTAAAATGCAGGTTATTATTCGCCTTAGACCGACTCCGCGGGGTCTTTTTTATGCCGTTTTACAAATTAGTTTCAGTAGGAAATGATAGTCGGAAGAATAACAAGGTTCTGACGAAGTCAGGTTCTTATTATTCGCCTTAGACCGACTTTGTGGGGCTTTTTTATAGAATATTAAAAATGTAAAATTCAAAGTGCAAAATGTAGGGGACGTCGACTCGGCGTCCCGTTTTTATTGACAACTTGGTATTTAATTGAATATTTACAGTAATTTTTACCAACACTCCTTTTGATTAACTATCAATTGGAGTGTTTATTTATGAAAAAAATATTATTACGGATTGAAATTTCTGTTGCAATTGCTTTGGCCATCTGCTTATTTGCAAATATTACCGCTTTTTCAAATCAATGTGACGGCATAAGAAATAAAATGTTAAGAATGCATGTGATTGCAAACTCGGATTCGGTTGAAGACCAAAATCTGAAGCTTAAAGTCCGTGATGCTGTTTTACTTAAAGGTAAAGAGATTTTTGACGGTTCAATTACAGCAGATGATGCCGAAGAAAAAATAAAGCCTCATATTGATGAATTAGAACAAACAGCTTTGTCTGTTATAAAAAATGAAGGACTTGATTATGATGTAAAAATAACTGTACAGGAGGATTATTTTAAAACAAGAGTTTATAATAATTCCATAACTCTTCCGGCAGGTTATTATACTGCAGTTAAGGTGATAATCGGTGAGGGTGAAGGAAAAAATTGGTGGTGTGTAATGTTTCCACCCATGTGTTTACCGGCTGCAGATTCTGAATGTGAAATAGATGATGTTCTTAATTCTGAAGAAAATAAAATAGTCAGTAATGGTAATAGGTATAAGTTAAAATTTAAAATTATTGAAATTTATGAAGACTTTATAAAAAATTATAAATAAATTCTTTACAAACTATAATCCTCTTTGGTAAAATATTACTTGTAGAAATTTGACTTATTTCTTATATTCCCAAGGAGGTTGTTTTATGCCACTTGTATTAGCTCACAGAGGTGCCAATAAGGTTGCACCACAGAATACTCTTCCTGCTTTTCAGAAAGCATTGGATTTTTGTGCTGACGGATTAGAAACTGATGTTCATTTGTCAATGGATGGTCATATTGTTATCTGTCATAACTATACTATTGATGAGACTTCAAATGGTACAGGCAGAGTTGATGAAATGACACTCAGTCAGCTTAAAGGCTTTGATTTCGGTTCATATTTCAGTAATGAATTTAAAGGAGTTACTTTGCCAACATTACCTGAACTTCTTGATTTAACAAAATCAATGAAGCTTATTAATATTGAAATTAAACCACCACAGAAGGATTGTGACCTTGTAAAAAAAGTTGTTGAAGCAATTCATGAATATGGTATTGTAGAAAATTCAATTGTTTCTTGTTTTGACCCTGAATGTATCAGACTTGTTAAAGAGATTGATAAAAATGTGAAAACAGGTCTTTTGTATGAGGATGATGAGTTAGGTCATGAAATTATTGCTTTTGGTGTTGCAAAGTATTGTAAACAGTTAAATGCAGATGCCGCACATCCTCACAGAAAGCTTATAACTCATAAAGAGGTAATTGACTTACATGATTTAGGAATTGCAGTTAATCCTTGGACAGTCAATAAGGAAGAAGAAATTGTAAGATTTACACAATGGGGATGCGATGCTCTCATATCAGATGTCCCTGATTATTGCCTTAAGGTATTGGAGGGTATAAAATAATGAGCTTACCTAAATATAGTATTATTCCAAAACCACAAAAATATGATGTTCTTGAAGGTACATATACAGTAACATCCGATACTGAGGTTTTGTGTGTTCCGGAATTTATGAAGGCAGGAAAATATATTTCCAATTTCCTTAAAACAAAAAAGGACGCAAAAAACGGTTCAATTAAAATTAACAAAGACCCTTCAATTAAAAAGGAAGGATATAAATTAAAAATCAAACCTGAGGGAATTACAATAACTGCATCTGATGAAAATGGCGCTTTTTACGGTGTAATTACTCTTAAAATAATGATAATGCAGGCAAAGACTGCAAAAGGTGTTTCTGTTCTGCAATGTGCATACATAAACGACTATCCTAAGTTTTTATATCGTGGTGAAATGATGGATGAAGCGCGTCATTTCTTCGGTGTGGAAGCAGTAAAAAAAGCACTTGATCAAATGGCAATGCTCAAACTTAATAAATTTCATTGGCATTTAAGTGATGACCAGGGATACAGAATTGAAAGTGAAGTTTTTCCGTTACTTAATGAAATATCAAGTAAAAGAAAATATGAGCTTCTCGGTGGTGCTGAAATATTAAGTAGTGCAGGAATTCAAAAAGGCGGAGATGAATATTTCCATTATTATAAAAAAGCAGAAATCCGTGAAATTGTTGAGTATGCAAAAAATCTTTGTATTGATATAATTCCTGAAATTGATTTGCCGGGTCATACTGTAGCAATCCTTGCGGCTTATCCTGAACTTTCTTGCCTTAAAGGGACTTATGAGGTCTTTTGTGAAAACGGAATTACAAAAGATGTTCTCTGTGTAGGACAGGAAGAAACCTACGATTTTGTTGAGAAGCTTTTAACTGAAGTTGCTGAGCTGTTCCCATATAAATATTTCCATATAGGTGGCGACGAAGCAATCAAAGGACATAAACTCTGGGAAAAGGAATGTCCTGTTTGTCAGGAAAAAATGAAAGAACTCGGTTTGAAAAATGGTAAGGAATTACAGGTTTATTTTAATAATCGAGTTAATGAAATGCTCAAAAAACTTGGTAAAACAAGTGTTGAATGGAATGACGGTATCGGTGATAATACAGATTCAGATATAGTCGGTCATTATTGGATATATCGTGGTCCGTCTTGGGTGAAATCCGAAAACAATAAACGTAAGTTTATCGTTTCAACTTGTCCCGCATTATATTTTGATTATAACCATGCTGTTACACCTTTAAAAAAGGTTTATAAATTCAATGTGGTTAAGTCAGGTTTTATAAATGAAAAAAATGTATTAGGCATTGAGTTTGAATCCTGGTCAGAGTGGATTGATACTTATGATGCTTGGGAATTTGCAGTTTATCCAAGAGTCATTGCATTCGCAGAAATTGCGTGGACGGAAGATAAGTTTAAAAACTATAAGGATTTTTATAAACGACTTGATTTCTTCAAAATGTATATGAAGTCAAAAAAGATTAATTACTCAAGAATCGAGAAAAACCTTTGGTTTAAATTGAAAAATAAAAATGTTTTCCATCTGGGTAATCGTGGTGCTGAATATAAGTACAATGAAAAAATAAAGGCGGAAGAATAGAGGGGATAATACTATGGACATAATGAATATATTGTCATTTTTTACCGGTATAGGTTTATTCCTTTATGGTATTGATGCCATGGGACAGGGTCTTGAATATGCTGCCGGTTCAAAAATGAAGAAGATACTCGGTGCATTGACCAAAAACAGATTTTTAGCTGTTATAATGGGTGCGCTCGTTACAGCTCTCATTCAGAGTTCATCTGCAACTACTGTTATGGTTGTTGGTTTCGTTAATGCGGGACTTATGAATCTTGCACAGGCTATCGGCGTTATTATGGGTGCAAACATCGGTACAACCGTTACAAGTGTGCTTATTGCAATGGATTTAGGAATGATTGCTCCTGTTGCTTTGGTTTTCGGCGTTTTTGGGATGCTTTTCAGCAAAAAGGACATTATAAAACATATCGGACAAACTATAGCAGGTTTTGGTATGCTTTTTGTCGGTATGGAATTAATGGCTTATGGTATGGCACCATTAGGTGAGTCTGAAGTATTCACGTACTTTATGACAAACTTCAGTAATCCTGTTGTTGGAGTTCTTATTGGTCTTGTTCTTACAGCAATTATTCAGAGCTCATCTGCAAGTATCGGTATTTTACAGGCACTTGCAATACAGGGACTTGTACCAATAGAATTTGCTGTATATATTCTTTTAGGACAGAATATTGGTACTTGTGTAACAGCACTTCTTTCTGCGGCAGGTTCAAAAACAAATTCAAAAAGAACAGCTGTTATGCATCTCTTATTTAATGTAATCGGTACAATTATATTCTTACTTATTACTGCGTTCACACCTTATACAACACTTCTTGAAAGTATCAGTGACAGCGTTCCTGCTCAGATTTCCGCTGCACATATTATCTTCAACGTTGTAAGTACGGTTGTTCTCTTTCCGTTTGCAAATGTTATTATCAAGCTTTCTTGTATTCTCGTTCCTGATAAAGAACCTGAGGATTCTAAACTTGAATTTAAATTCTATGATGAACATCTTCTTACAACACCACCGATTGCTGTTGAACAGATTGGTAAAGAGGTTGTCAGAATGGCTCAACTTGCGAAAGATAATTTTGACAGAGCTGCAGTGGCACTGATTAAAAACGATACATCAAAAAAAGAAAAAATTGAGTCTGTTGAAGAGGTTATTAATTTCCTAAATCATGGTATTACAAGACATCTTGTTAAAATTAATGCCCTTGACCTAGACTATGCTGATGCTAAATATATCGGTCGTCTTTTCCACGTT
This sequence comes from Candidatus Fimenecus sp., assembly GCA_045591625.1. Classification (GTDB taxonomy): domain Bacteria; phylum Bacillota; class Clostridia; order Oscillospirales; family Acutalibacteraceae; genus Fimenecus. The sequence goes on along the minus strand of JAZNTF010000097.1, from coordinate 1,823 downwards.
GTAAATGACATTGAGCGTATCGGTGACCACGCAGTTAACTTAAGTGAAGCAATGGTTGTAAGAAATAATGAGAAGCTTGCTATTTCTGATGAAGCTGTTGCAGAACTTGATACAATGCGTAAATGTGTTATGGAGCTTCTTAATGCATCAATTAACTCATTTGAGAAGCAGGAAATTACATTTGACGAGGCAAAACAGATTGAAACTCTTGAAACTGTTTCCGATAATCTTAAGATTAAGTATCAGGATGCACATCTTCGTCGTCTTAATGAGGAACATTGTGAAACTCGTGCAGGTATGATGTTCGTTAATACTTTAATCGACTTTGAACGTGTGGGTGACCATGCAAAGAATATTGCTTTCTCTGTTAGTAAAAAGCCAACAGAAAAAGTATCCTTTGACGAAAAGCTTGTTGATTCATATTAATATAACTATGGTGGGATAAAAAATATCCCACCTTTTTATTTGTTTTTGTTAAGTTAATAATAAAAAATGTACGGGGCGATGTTCATATTGCCCCATTTTCAATGTGAACCTGTTTATTGACTTATGCACCTGAAAAGAGTATATTTAATTTAGAGAAAAATATAAATAAATATATTTTTAAAATTTTTTGTTAGGTTTTTAATTTTTTAGGCACTACTATACAAAAGGAGGAATTATTTATGAAAAAAACAAGTAAATTTTTATCAGTTTTCTTAGCAATTCTAATGGTGATATCAATCATCCCAATCACAGCAAGTGCTGAGGAAAATTCAGTTTATGATTATACTGTTATTTCCGAAGAAGAAAAAACTTGCCGACTTAATGGTGATGATGGGCTTACAAGGACAGAAGATTATACACTTACGCTTCCGTCAGAAGTTGACGGCTACAAAGTTGTTGAAATCTCTGACAATTTTACTTATTATTCAACAACAAGCAAAATAATTGTGCCGGATTCAGTTGAAAGAATTGGTGATGCCTTTGATGGTGATACCGGTCTGCACTATCTTGTTCTTGGTGCAGGAGTTTCGGATTTCGAGGCAAAGAACTTTCTTAATATGAATTATCTTAAGGAATTTATTGTTTCAGAAGATAATCCATATATCTGCTCCGTTGATGGTGTTGTTTTCACAAAGGATATGAAGACCTTACTTCGTTTCCCTACAAACTCAACAAATGGTTCAATGTATGAAATTCCTAATGGTGTTGAGGTTATTGGTGAAAGAGCATTTGACCAAGGATGGAATTTAACTCAGATTAAAATACCTGATAGTGTTACCACAATAGAAAACCGTGCATTTTCAACATGTCAGGAGCTTTTTCGTTTGTATGTTGGAAAAGGTATAAAAACAATAGGTGATTATGCTTTCGGTAATTGTGCAAAATTGGCAGATGTTTATTGTTCATTCCCTGAAACAAAATTAGATGAAATATCTATCAGCACAAAAGGTAATGCTAACTTGCTTAATGCCAAATTCCATTTTGACGATAGTGACCATGAGTGCGAATATTATGTAAGTGATGTAATTGAACCAACCTGTGCAAATGGTGGATATACATTATATGTTTGTTCAATATGTGGTTCTGAAATGGAAGATGATTATGTAGATGAAACAGGAAATCATACAGAAGAAGTCATTCCTGCAGTTGCTCCAACTGAAACTACAATGGGACTTACAGAGGGCAAGAGATGTTCAGTTTGTGGCTGGACGCTTGTACCACAGGAAATTATTCCTGCTCTTAATAGCCATGAGCATAATTATGAAATCGTTGTGACAACACCTGCAACATGTACAGAGCAAGGCTATACAACTTACACTTGTTCAATTTGTGGTGAT